>JAYNIC010000246.1:298-3200 GCA_038108715.1 Candidatus Nanopelagicales bacterium
GTTTGCCTCCGCGCTCATGTCCGGCTCGGCTCACTGACGCCCGAGGACGTCTGCGTCCAGGTGGTGTCCGGTCGGGTCGACTCCAATGACCAGCTGGTCGATCCGCAGATCGACATGCTGGCACCGGGCCAGTCCTTCGAGGGCGGTCGCTGGTTGTTCGACGGCGAGTTGTCGCTCGGCCGCACCGGTCCCTTCGGTTACACGGTGCGCGTCCTGCCGCGGCACGACGGCTTGGCGTCTCCGGTCGAACTCGGACTGGTGACGCTGCCGGCCGAGACGGTTTCACCGGTCGGCGCAGCGGGCCTGCGCTAGTGCAGCGCGAACTCGCGTACTAGGCGGTCACGCGCAGGAGGACTGAACTGCGCGGGACGAGGGGGAGTGCTTCGCCGGCACGTACGTTTGCGCCCTCGTGGACGACGCCGGTGTCGAAGACGACCTCGTAGGTCTTGCCGAAAGGCTCGCCGGGAAGCGTGAAGTCGCACGGCTCGTCGGCGGCATGCAGGATGAGTAGGAACGAGTCATCCGCCTGAGGGAGCGGCTCGCCCGGCACGTGATGCAACTCACCTGATAGGTACATCCCCAGGGTCTTGTTCCAACCGGCATTCCACTCCTCCTGGGTCATCGGCTGACCGTCTGGGCCAACCCACCCGAGGTCGGGAGCGCCGCCTTCGCGGGTTGGTCGTCCGTCGAAGAAGTAGCGCTGCCGGAAAGCCCGATGCGCGCGACGGAGTTCGACGACGCGCGTAGCGAAGGTGAGCAGATCCTGCTGCCAGTCGGCCAGATCCCAGTCGTACCAGGAGATCTCATTGTCTTGGCAATACGCGTTGTTGTTGCCGCCCTGCGTGCGACCGAACTCGTCGCCGCCGAGGATCATGGGGACACCGGTAGAGAGCAGTAGCGTCGCGAACATGTTGCGTATCTGCCGGTGGCGTACTTCGTTGATCGCGGGGTCGTCGGTCTCGCCCTCGACCCCATAGTTGTAGGACCGATTATCGTCGGTTCCGTCGCGGTTGTCCTCGAGGTTGGCCTCGTTGTGCTTGTGGTCGTACGTCGTGAGGTCGCGCAAAGGGAAGCCATCGTGGGCAGTGATGAAGTTGATCGACGCGTAGGGACGGCGGCCTTCACCGCCGTAGAGGTCCGCCGATCCGGACAGACGCCAGCCGAGCTCGCCGATCCCGGCCGACCCCTTCCAGAAATCGCGCAGATTGTCGCGGTACTTGCCGTTCCACTCGGTCCACATCGCGGGAAACTCACCCACTTGGTAGCCGCCGGGGCCGACGTCCCACGGCTCGGCGATGAGTTTGGTCCGCCGGAGGATGGGGTCCTGCTGGATCGTGGTGAGGAATGTGCCGAGCATGTCGACATCGTGGAAGGATCGCGCCAGAGCCGCGGCGAGATCGAAGCGGAACCCGTCCACGTGCATTTCGGTGACCCAGTAGCGCAACGAGTCCATCACCATCTGCAAGACGTGCGGGTTCGACACATTGAGGGTGTTGCCGCAGCCGGTGTAGTCCATGTAGTGCCGACCGTCGCTGAGCCGGTTGTTGCCGGGATTGCAGATCCCGCGGAAGGACAGGGTCGGGCCGTTCTCGTTGCCCTCGGCCGTGTGGTTGTAGACGACGTCGAGAATCACTTCGAGCCCGGCGGCGTGGAGGGTGCGCACCATCTCCTTGAATTCGCGCACCTGCTCGCCGGCCCCACCGGCGGAGGAGTAGCGCGCATGCGGGGCGAAGAAGCCAAGGGTGTTGTAGCCCCAGTAGTTCGTCAGACCGAGCTCGAGCAGATGGGTCTCATCGACGAAATGGTGGATCGGCATGAGTTCGACCGCGGTTACACCCAGGGACGTCAAGTGTTCGATGACGGCTGGGTGGGCCAGGCCGGCGTAGGTACCGCGCAGGTGCTCGGGGACATCGGGGTGCTGCATCGTGATACCGCGCACGTGGGTTTCGTAGATGACGGTGTCGCCCCAGGGAATCCGCGGATGCGTGTCGCCGTACCAGTCGAACGAAGGACCGACAGCGATGCTGCGCGGCACAAACGGCGCAGAGTCCTCATCGTTGCGGGTGAGGTCGTCTGTGCCGACGTGGGCGAATACCGCCGGTTCGAGACGAAACTCCCCATCCATGGCTCGCGCGTAGGGGTCCATGAGGAGCTTGGCGGAATTCCATCGGGCGCCGTTGGCCGGATCCCACGGGCCGTCCACCCGAAAGCCGTAGGCCTGGCCAGCCGCCAGGCCGGACACGTGGCCGTGGAAGACACCGAAGGTCTGCTCCGGGAGCCGGATACGACGCTCGTGCCCGGCGTCGTCGAACAGGCACAGGTCCACCGCGGAGGCACCGGGGGCCCACAGGGCGATATTCGCGCCGGTGCCATCCAGGGTCAGGCCAAGGGGGTCCCAGGTGCCGGGTCCGTCGATACGTGGCTCCATGGTCCTTCCCGATTCGTGGTTGGGGGTCACGCTACTAGGCTGGCGGCATCGGCACGGGGAGCATGGGCGAGGAGAGTGCATGTCGGAGTTCGTCACGCTGGAGGTTGCCGACGCCGTCGCGACGATCAGGCTCGAGCGACCGCCGATGAATGTTCTGTCGTCGGCAGTGCAGACGGAGATTCGACAGGCGGCCGAAGAGGTTGCTCGTCGCGCAGATGTCGGTGCCGTGATCGTGTACGGCGGCCCGAAGGTGTTTGCCGCCGGTGCGGACGTCAAGGAGATGCTCGATTGGTCCCTCACCGATGCGCTGCGACGCACCCAGGGTCTTCAGGACGCCTTCACCGCGGTAGCCGCCATCCCGCAGCCGACGATCGCAGCAGTCACCGGTTTCGCACTCGGTGGCGGCTGCGAACTCGCCCTGTGCTGCGACTTCCGCCTCGCCGGCGATAACGCCAAGCTCGGCCAGCCGGAGAT
>JAYNIC010000247.1:0-3198 GCA_038108715.1 Candidatus Nanopelagicales bacterium
GTCGATGACCGTGCCCTTCGGTGCCGGACAGTGCGGCTCGTTCTCCGAGGACGCCTCCGGTCTGATGGACATGGGCAAGAAGACGAGCCTGTCCTTCACCGGCGAGATTGCCATGAACTGCGGCAAACTTGAGGTGCTGAAAATGGACTACGACTACCACCACGGGAACGTCACCGAGGTCTTCGAACTCGACTATGACTCCTCCACGGGGATCCTCTCCGGAGAGGTTGAGTTCGACTTCGATCGCAGCACGTCGTGGAAGTTCTTCTTCCATCACTACAAGCGGCATCCGAAGTTCTCCATCAAGTTGGCGTACTCCATGGACGTGGCGAAATCTTCCTGGTCTTCGAAATGTTTCCCGAGAGCAGGACGGCGTTCGACTGATCCGGTAATGAACGGCTTGGTCCGCTTGAGCCGGGCTCCGCGGCGATGGCCACGCTCACCGGCACGATCAGCGTCTCCGGCGGTGACGGGTCGCTGAGCTGCACCCTGGAGGTGGGCAGTGGTGCCGACTGGGCAGATGACCAGTGCAGCCTGCACGTTCACCTGAGCGTCGGCGGTGGCCACACCTACGACGCCAGTTGGTGATCCCCGTTTGGCGGAACCGTAACAACACGGTGATTTCGGCTGGACACACGCTCTAGGGTGCAGAGGTGGTCGACTCGGGGCTCAAACGCTTGCTCGCGGCTTTGTCTGCGTCTGCGGTGGCGGCCGCCCTCTTGGTCGGCATCGCGCCAAGCGTCCAGGCCGTCCCGGCGGCGAGTGACGCTGACCCTTCCTCCGGGGTTGTCCGCCGCGGCGAGAAGGTGCGGAACCTCTCTGATGGCCTGTGCGCGAAGGCCGTGCCCCTGGGCCTGGTCCAGTTCATCGGTCCCGGCGGAATCAAACTCACAGCTCGCGTGCGCCAGTCCGGCGGCACCAAACTCCTCACCGTCATCTCCGGCACCGGCAGTATCGGCGGGGTCAAGGTTCGTCCGCGCGACGTGAGTGGCGAACTGACCTGGCGCGGCGGCAAGGCCAAGAACAGCCCAGGATCAATGACCGGGTCCGTCTCTGTCGCGCTCGTCAACCATCCCAAGGTCGTGCGCGACTGGGCCCAAACCGTCAACATGACCGCTGCGCCGAGTGGTTGCAACTGGATCTCCACCGTGACTTTGCGCGCCGAGGGAGTGGGCGCGTCCTTGGACCTTCGTGGACCGGTCGACGAGGACGGCAGCTATGAACTTCGCGGCTCCGGCAAGGTGGGGATTGCGCGAACGTCGGTCCCTATCTCCGGTTGGCTGCGCAGCCCCAACAGGGCTGGCTACGACCCGAGAATCAGTCGCATCGAGCGTTCCTCCGAGACGACCTGGCGCATCACTGGGACGACGAAGCGTGATGTGCGCATTCCCGGTGCGCGCCTGGAAAACGTGAACCTGTCCCTGACCCACGCTGCTGGCCTCGTGCGCGGAACCGCCACGGTGCAACTGGAGGTACCCCGGCTGACCGCGCCAGCTGTCCTCCAGGTCGCTGGCTCGAACACGTGGACTGCCGTCGTCAACGGCTCGAACCGACGGATGTGGATTGTCCCGAAGACCGAGGGGCTCGAGGTCACCACGGGCGAACTCGCGGGTGCGATCGGAATGCGCCAGGGCACTCCGCTGTGGACCCTGCACTCGCCGGGCACCGTGTCGATCGATGAACTCGACTACGCCACCGAGGTTGGCTTCACCGGCCCACTTCAGTACACCGTCGAGGCGAAGGCAGCCGTCGGCACGATCCTCGACCTGCCCGGCATGTCTGCCTTCCAGGGCGTCCCCACCAAACTCACCATCACTCCGAAGGGCATGACCGGGGCGATGAGCGTTGCCACCCCCGGAGACCTCCTGCTCACTATGGGGCCGAGGTGGAAGGCGCTCACGGCGTACGCCGTCCTGCCCGTGCCCGGGCAAGGTTGGACCTTCACCGCCGGACTCACCCACACACTGCGCTCCGGCAAGGGCGCGATCCGCCTCACCGGGCCGGTGGTCGGCAACGGAGTCGACCTCGTGGGGTCAGGGACCCTTGAGGTCTCTGACACGCTCGTCCCCGTCCACGGCTACTACCGCACGACGAGCTTCGTCGATGGCTCCACGCCCGTATGGGCACTGGCGGCGTACCCCGGTGAAGCCAAGGGGGGGCGCATCCCGCTGCAGGGTGGCGCCGGAATGGTGGGCGGTGTCTTCATCTTCGACGGCCAGGGCGCGCAGCCGATCTCGACTATTCCCGATGCGCCGTCGACGGCTACCGGTTCTGGCCGCTCGGTTCGCATTCGACCGATGGACAGCACCGACGACACCGCATCAGACGACTCGTCGTCTGCCGTCACCATCTCCGGTACGACGACCGTGCAGTTGACCGAGACCGGCGACGACACCTTCTACCTCCCGGTCGACTACACCTACACCGATGCGGACAACTGGTCGGCCACCGCAGCCGGTACGACACCGTCTAATGCCTATAGCCCCTTCACCGGCCTGGCGATCCCGGAGACGGACTTCTCCGGCACGATCACGGACGAGGATGGCGTCGAGACCTGGGATGTCTCCATCTCGATGCAGGACTGGCAGAACTTCGCGAACGGTGTGTCGTACCAGGGGTCCTTCGACATTGCGAACTACTGCACCCTCGATGAAGACGAATGCCCGCCGGACAGCACCGACGACAGCAACACCATCTTCCTCAGCGGGACATCGACCTTCACCTTCAACAACACCAGCATCCCAACGCTCTACGCCACCGGATCCTTTGTCTCCGACGGCAGTTGGGCTCGCTGGGATGCGGTCGCGACCGAGTCCGTCACCTTCGATGACATCACCTTGAGCAGCCCCGAGGTCACCATCTGGAAGGGCACCCAGGGTGACAGCAATCCCGATCTCGTCTTGCCGGATCTATCTGATCTCAACGGCGAGAACGGCATGAACCTGGAGTTCTGCGCCGACTTCGTGGTCACCATCCCTGACGTGGACACGCTGGACACCAACGGCTGTGCCATGTACAGCCCCGACGGCGTCGTCATGGGCCAGCTCAACACCGGCGGTTCGGTCGAGCCCGGTGACTACAACGGGATCACCGTCGACTCGGCCACGCTGAGCGGCTGGACCTGGAATGGTCTGGACACGATCGAAACCGTCTTCCTCAACGGTGTCGAGATTGCGGCCGAAACCGACATCAACTACC
>JAYNIC010000248.1:0-3186 GCA_038108715.1 Candidatus Nanopelagicales bacterium
ACCTCAAGGACCGCGGGTTTGGTGCCATTCTGGCGGTGGGTCAGGGGTCTGTGCATGAGCCGACGATGGTTGACCTGCGCTACGCGCATCCGGAAGCACGCCTTTCGGTGGCGCTGGTGGGCAAGGGAATCACATTCGACACCGGCGGCCTTTCGCTGAAGTCGCCGACGGCCATGGCACCGATGCGGATGGACAAGGTGGGTGCCGCCTCCATCCTGGCCGTGATGTCGGTGCTGCCATCCCTGGAGATCCCGGTCAATGTTCGGGCTCTCCTACCCATGGCAGAGAACATGGTGGGCCCAACTGCTGTGCGACCGGGAGACGTGGTGGTTGGACGCAGCGGTGTCCCAATCACAATCGTCGATACGGACTTCGAAGGCCGAGTACTGCTGTCGGACGCCTTGACATACGCTGCCGAGGAAGCGCCTGACGTGATCATCGACATTGCCGCGTTGACCTATCAGGTTGTGGTGGCGTTGGGATCTGAGATCGGGGGCCTGTTCGCCAATGAGGACGAGCTCGCGAGTCGATTGCTGCGCGCGGGTGAGGACACGGGTGATGACCTGTGGCGGCTGCCGTTGGCACAGCGCTATCGAGACCAGGTCGTCGTTGCTGGGGGCGTGAAGAACCATCCAGAGGTGGACGTCGGACGGGCGATTTCGGCGGCCCTGTTCCTCCAGGAGTTCGTCCCGGCGCACATCGCATGGGCTCACCTCGATATCACCGGCCCCGCTTGGCACGGCCCCGCCAGCGGTCCGGGGGCGACCGGATTTGGCGTGCGTGCGCTGTTGGCCTATCTCCGAGACATTTCGCCGGGAACCTCCCTGTAGGCGCTTCTTGACCGCCGCAGTGGGAGAGATGGCGCATAATCGCCCACAGATCGCCTCTATCGACCATCTGTCCCGCTAAGCGGGAGAGACGGCGGTTGACGTCGGAGTGTGATATGTAATATGTTACTGAGACACGCCACCCAAGGAGAGTCATGACCACCACCCCCTGGCGCGGGATCCTCACCGCGACCGCCCTGCCCTTCACCGCCGACGGCGCCGTCGACTTCGATCGCTACGGCGAGCACGTCGCCTGGCTGTGCCAGAACGGCAGCGACGGTGTGGTCTGCAACGGCTCGCTCGGCGAGTACCAGACCCTCACCAGCGAGGAGCGCGCCAAGGTCGTCGAGACCGCGGTCGCGGCCGCGTCCGCAAACGGCGGTGTCGTCGTGCCTGGCGTCGCCGCGTACGGCGCTCAAGAGTCCCGCCGCTGGACCGAGCAGGCAGCCGATGCCGGTGCCGTCGCCGTCATGCTGCTGCCGCCGAATGCCTACCGCGCGGACGATCGAATTGTCGTAGAGCACTACCGTGAGGTAGCTAAAGCGGGCATGTCGATCGTGGCCTACAACAACCCCTACGACACCAAGGTCGACCTGACACCGCGTCTGCTCGGCGAGATTTTCGGCGAAGGCCTCATCGTGGCCGTCAAGGAGTTCAGTGGCGACCCCCGTCGCGCCTACGAGATCGCGGAGTACGCACCGGGTCTTGACGTCATCATCGGTTCGGACGACGTCGTGCTCGAACTCGCAATGGCCGGTGCCCAGGGGTGGATCGCCGGCTACACCAACGCTTTCCCGTCGGCTTCACGCACGCTGTACGACGCTTGTATGGAGATGGACCTCGACACTGCGCTGCCGCTCTACCGACTCATGCACCCGCTGCTGCGCTGGGATTCCAAGACCGAGTTCGTCCAGGCCATCAAGCTCTCGATGGACATGGTCGGCCAGTACGGCGGCCCGTGCCGTCCGCCACGCCTGCCGTTAACTGTCGAGCAGGAGTCCGTCGTTCGCGCGGCCACGCAGGCCGCGATCGACGCGGGCCTGGCCACCGCCTGACATGCGCGCCAAGCGCGTCCTGCATGCCGTCGACTCCCACACGGAGGGCATGCCGGCACGTGTGATCGTGGGTGGAGTGGGGGTCGTCCCCGGTGCCACGATGGCCGAGCGCCGTGTGCACTTCATGGAACACATGGATGACCTCCGCACCCTGCTCATGTACGAACCTCGCGGCCATGCGGCGATGAGCGGCGCGATCTTGCAGCCGCCGACGCGCGCCGACGCGGACTGGGGTGTCCTCTACATCGAGGTCAGCGGCTGCCTGCCCATGTGCGGGCACGGCACGATGGGCGTGGCGACCGTGCTGGTCGAGACCGGCATGGTCGAGGTCACCGAGCCCGTGACGACTATCCGCCTCGACACTCCGGCCGGACTTGTTGTCGCCGAGGTCGCGGTGCAGGACGGCTCGGCGAAGTCGGTGACGCTCCGCAACGTCGACTCCTTCTCCGTGGGCCTTGACCAGAAGGTTGACGTTCCTGGAATCGGGGAGGTCACCTACGACATCGCGTATGGCGGCAATTTCTACGTGATGGTCGACGCCGAGCAGCTCGGCGTGGAATTCGATCGCTCGAACGGTGACGCGATCATCAACGCGGGGATGCGGCTGATGACCGCCATCAACGAAGCCTCCCCGCCGCAGCATCCGCTCGATGCCGAGATCCGCGGCGTGCGTCACGTGCAGGTCATCGCTCCGGGTTCCACCCCCCAATACTCGCGGCACGCCATGGTGATCAGCCCCGGTTGGTTCGACCGGTCGCCGTGCGGCACCGGCACCTCGGCGCGCCTGGCTCAACTACACGCTCGCGGGCTCATCGGCGTTGGCGAGGAGTTCGTCAACGAGTCCTTCATCGGCACGCACTTCACCGCGCGCATCGCCGAACAGACCTCGGTCGCCGGTCTCCCGGCGATCGTGCCCGTCATCACCGGCCGCGCCTGGGTGACCGGCACGGCCCAGTTCATGCTCAGCGATGACGACCCCTTCCCGGCGGGTTTCCTGCTGTGACGAGCGGCGTCGAAGGCATCGCGGAGATCGGCGATCGTGTCTCCCTGCGCGAGCGCGTCGCCGAATCGCTGCGCGCGGCCCTCGTATCCGGGCGCATGGCACCGGGTACGACGTACAGCATCCCCGCGCTCGCCGAGCAGTTCGGCGTCAGCGCCACACCCGTGCGTGAAGCCATGCTCGACCTCGTCAACGAAGGCATCGTCGCGCCGGTCCCCAATAAGGGCTTCCGCGTCGTCGAACTCTCCGACGAGGAGTTGGATCAGGTCACCGAACTGCGACGACTCCTCGAGGTGCCGACCGT
>JAYNIC010000249.1:0-3140 GCA_038108715.1 Candidatus Nanopelagicales bacterium
ACCTCACCCATCGCCTCGGCATCGGCACGCTCAACCTCCACCACCGGTACGTCGGGTGCGTGGGCGTCGAGTGCCGCTCGGATGATCGGCCGATCGACCCCGATCAACACCACACCACGCAGTCGACCCGCCACGGCCGCAACTAACTCGTCGAACGACTGCCCCTTGGCCTGTCCCCCGGCGATCCACACCACCGGATCGAATGCTCGCAGCGACGTCTGCGCCGCATGGGTATTGGTTGCCTTGGAGTCGTCGACGTACAACACTCCGCCCACCTCGGTTACGTGCGCTACACGATGCGGCGCGGGAGTGAAGGAGCGCAGGCCCTCACGCACCGCGCCGGGTGTCACGCCGAAGGATCGCGCGAGCGCGGCAGCCGCGAGCGCGTTGGCGACGTTGGCGGGTGAGGAGTTCGGCACGTCGCGGACTGTGCACAGCTCCTGCGCCGACGTCTGTCGCTCGGCGATGAACGCTCGATCCACCAGGATGTCATCGACGACGCCCAGCATCGACAGCCCCGGAATCCCCAGGGTGAAGCCGATCGCACGACACCCCTCGATGACATCGGCCTCGCGCACCATGTCCTCGGTGACCCGATCCTCGACGTTGTAGACCGCGGCCACGCGCGTGTGGCGATAGACCGCCGCCTTGTTGTCGACGTATGCCTCCATCGACCCGAAGAAGTCGACATGGTCCGGCGCGACATTGAGGCACGCGGCTGACTCGGGCTGCATCGAGGTGACGAACGGCATCTGGGTCGCGCTCACCTCCGTCGCGATCACCTGCAACTCGGTACGCCGTACCGCGTCGATGAGCGAAGCACCGACATTGCCGGCGGCCGCGGACTCCAGGCCACCGGCGCGCAGCATCGCGTCGAGCATGAGCGTGGTGGTCGTTTTGCCGTTGGTGCCGGTGACACACAGCCAGGGCGCAGCGCCCTCCGCCGGGCGCATGCGCCAGGCCACCTCCAGCTCCCCCCACAGCGGAAAGCCGCGACCAAGAGCCGAGGTGATGATCGCCGCGTGCGGCGGGATACCCGGTGAGACGACGTAGACATCGGTCTCATCGGGGGCCGACTCAGCAGACCCCAAGCGCACGTCCGCGCCGAGGATCTCCAGGATGGCCGCTCGTTCGCGTTGCTTGTCGCCCTCACCGGAGTCGATGACCACGACCTCGGCGCCCACCGAGAGCAACGCGTCAGCGGCGGCAAACCCGGCGATGCCGATCCCGGCCACGCACACTCGAAGCCCCGACCAATCGGCGGACGCGGAGGTGAGGGTGTCGAGGTCGCGCCTCAACTGCGGACCCACTCGGCATAGAAGATGGTGAGCCCGAGGGCGACGACGAAGCCCTGAATGATCCAGAAGCGCACGACGATGTTGATCTCTGCCCACCCCTTCATCTCGAAGTGGTGATGCAGCGGCGCCATGAGCAGCAATCGACGATGCAGGAACTTGTAGGACGCCACCTGACCGATCACCGACAGTGACACCAGCACGAATAGTCCGCCGAGCAGCGCGAGCAGCAACTCGGTGCGGCTGACGACCGCGAGACCGGCGATGATGCCGCCGATCGCCAAAGAGCCGGTGTCCCCCATGAAGATCCGCGCGGGTGCGGCGTTGTACCAAAGGAAGGCGAAGGTCGCTCCGGCGCTGGCCGCGGCGACGACAGCCAAATCCAGTGGTGAAGCGGTCGGATAACAGGCCGAGCCCGGGGTGAAGAAGCAGGACTGGCCGTACTGCCACACCCCGATGAGCACGTACGCCGCGAACGTCATCGTCGCCGCACCGGTCGCCAGGCCGTCCAGGCCGTCGGTGAGGTTGACGCCGTTCGTCGTCGCCGTGACGAGGAGCCACACCCACAGCACATACAGCGCCGTCGGTAGCACCAGTGGAGTGTCGCGGATGAAGGACACGGCCGTCGTGGCCGGCGTCTCCCCCACCGAGTTGGGGAACTGCAGGGCGAGGAACGCGAAACTCAACGCAACGATCGCCTGGCCGATGAGCTTGGTGCGCGCACGCAGTCCTGTGGCGCGCCGCTTGAAGATCTTCAGGTAGTCATCAGCCACGCCGACCGCACCGAGTCCGAGCCCGAGGTAGAGGACCAGGAGAGCCGACGGTGACGGCGGCGTCCAGAAGATGAGATGGGTGATGGCGTAGGCGAGGACGACACCGCCGACGATGGCGACACCGCCCATCGATGGGGTCCCGCGCTTGCCCTCGTGTTCGGGATACGGCTCGTCCTCGCTCGAGACGCGGATGGCCTGTGAGTATCCGTGCTTGAGCAACATGCGAATGAGCAGTGGCGTGCCGACGAGCACGGTGAGCACCGAGATGAGGGCGGAGACGACGACGAGTTTCACGCCGATTCCTCTAGTAAGGCTGCGGCCACGGCCTCTAGCCCGACCGAGCGCGACGCCTTCACGAGTACGACGTCACCGGGCCGCACCTGCTCGGTGAGCATCGCGATGGCGCCGTCGATATCCGGCACGTACGTCGACTCCCCGCCCCAGGATTCCTCGTTCGCGGATTCCTCGTCAGCGGCACCGAGATGCACCGGACGCGCGCCTTCGCCGACGGCCACCAGTCTGTCGATGTCGAGGCGCACGGCGAGCCGACCGATGGCGTCATGCTCATCTGCGGAGACGTCGCCGATCTCGCGCATCTCCCCGATGACCGCCCAGGTACGCCGGCCCTCGCCCATGGCGACAAGCGCATTGAGCCCGGCGCGCACGGATTCGGGATTGGCGTTGTAGGCGTCATTGACGACGATGACACCGTCGGAGCGCTCGTGAACCTCCATGCGCCACTTGCTCGCCGGTTCGTAGGACTCCAGGGCTGAGACGACGTCCGCCAGGCTGATCCCGGCGGCCAGTGCAAAAGCCGTGGCTGCCAGCGCATTGGCAACCTGGTGCTCACCACTGAGGGTGAGTCGAACCGGCACGGCCGCGCCATTCGCGTGCAGGGTGAAACTCGGCCGGGCCAGCGCATCCAAGGAGATGTCGCTCGCGCGCACATCGGCGCCCTCGGCCTCGCCAAACGTCACCACGCGGGCGTCGGTGCGCTGTGCCAACGCGGCCACCATCGGGTTGTCGGCGAACAGGATCGCCGTACCGTCTGCGGGGAGACCATCGAGGATTT
>JAYNIC010000250.1:0-3114 GCA_038108715.1 Candidatus Nanopelagicales bacterium
GCACGTGGTCGCCGGCCTCAACGCCGGCCGTTCCCATGTCGATGACCTGTCCGATGCCGATATCGCGGCCATGGCCGAGGCTGGCTTCACCGCCACGACGGACGCCTCCGTCATCGCCGACGCCGACACGGTCGTCATCTGCGTCCCGACTCCGCTCACCCCGGAGGGCGGCCCCGATCTGGGCGCGGTCCTTGGGGCGACGCGGTCCATCGCGGCCCATTTGCGACCTGGACATCTCATCGTGCTGGAGTCCACGACGTACCCGGGCACGACCGATGACGAGGTTCGCCCGGTGCTCGAAGCCGGTGGGCTCGTCGCTGGCCGCGACTTCCACCTTGCCTTCAGCCCCGAGCGCATCGATCCGGGCAATCCGGTGTACGGCATGCGCAACACGCCAAAGGTGGTGGGTGGCCACACTGACGGGTGTACCAACGCGGCAGCCGCTTTCTATGGCCGCTTCGTCGACACCGTTGTCCCCGCCCGGGGCACGCGCGAGGCCGAGATGGCCAAGCTCCTGGAGAACACCTACCGGCACATCAACATCGCCCTCGTCAACGAGATGGCGCGTTTCTGCCACGAACTTGATATCGACCTGTGGGACGTCATCGCGGCGGCCAAGAGCAAGCCCTTCGGATTCCAAGCCTTCTATCCCGGGCCAGGCGTCGGGGGGCACTGCATCCCGATCGATCCGAACTACCTGAGTTATCAGGTGCAGGCCAAACTCGGCTACCCGTTCCGATTCGTGGAGTTGGCGCAAGAGATCAATGCGGGTATGCCGACGTACGTCGTTCGCCGAATCCAGGACATCCTCAACGAGGACGGCAAGCCCCTACGTGGCGCGCGCGTGCTGCTGCTCGGGGTGACCTACAAGCCCGACATCGCCGACCAGCGCGAGTCGCCGGCCAAGCCCATCGCCCAACTGCTCCGTGACAAGGGCGCGATCGTGGAGTACCACGATCCGCATGTCACCGGCTGGCGGCTCGGTGGCGAGACGCTCGCACCGGTTGATGACCTCGGGGCTGCCGTCGCCGGGGCCGACCTCACGATCTTGCTGCAGAACCACAACTCGTACGACGTACCGGGGCTCGTCGCGGCCTCGCGTCGATTCTTTGACACCCGTGGTGTCACCCGAGGTGACGAGGCGGTGCGACTCTGATCGACGGAGGACAGCAGACCGAAGCGAGCGCCCACGCCGTACCGGCGGAGCAGCTGGCACGGGAGGCAGGGCTCACCCGAGTCAATAGCCGGCCTCCCTTCTTCGCTTACCTCCGTTCACTCTGGCAACGCCGGGCCTTCATCCGCGCCTTCGCCAAAGCCAGCGTCGACAAGCAGAACACCAAGAGCCGGCTCGGCCAGTTCTGGCAGGTGATGGACCCGGTCCTCACCATGGCGCTCTACTGGTTCCTCTTCGGTTTTCTGCTCGGCGGACGCGGCAGCGTGGAGAACTACACCGGGTTCCTTGCGGCGGGTGTCTTCAGTTTCGCGATCATCCGCCAGTCGATCACGGCCGGAGCTCGGTCAATCTCGGGCAACGAAGGCCTTGTGCGCTCGATCCACTTCCCTCGTGCCGTGCTTCCCATTGCCGTGGTGATGAAGCAATTGCGCGTGTTCTACTACGCCATCCCGATCATGGTGGTGATCCTGCTCATCACCGGTGAGCCGATCACGTGGCGCTGGCTGTTGGCGCCGGTGGGACTGCTCCTCATCGTGATGTTCTCGCTTGGAATGGCGATGATCATGGCGCGCATCGTTGCGACGCTGCAGGACGTCTCGGAGATCTTGGGCTACCTGCTGCGCATCTGGGGATACATGTCCGGTGTGATGATCCCCATCGCCGACCGCCTGAGCCGACTCGGTCTCCCGCAGTGGGCTGTGTTCTTCATCGAAATAAATCCCGGCACCGTCTACCTCAACGTCATGCGCGATGCACTCATGGCGTCGTACTACTCGCCGGGCGGCGCCTTGAACTGGGTCCTTGCGGTGGTCTGGGCCGTGGTCATGCTGCCCTTCGGGCTGTGGTTCTTCTGGCGTGCGGAGGATCGCTATGGCCGAGGATGATGAGGAGTTCGACATTGACCTCAGCGAGGAGGCCGACTTCAGCGACGTCGCGCCCCCGCGCGACAACGACCCCAATGCGCCGATCAAGGTCGTGGTCGACGATCTACACATCATCTACCGCGTCTGGACCGCACCCGATCAACCGCTTGATGACTCAACGTCGCGGTGGCAGCGCCTGCGGTCGCGGCGGCCGGTGTCCAGCAAGCGAGAGATCCACGCGCTGCGCGGCGTGAGCTTCATCGCCCGCCAGGGTGAGGCCGTCGGCGTCATCGGCAAGAACGGCGCCGGCAAGTCGACCCTCATGCGCGCCATCGCGGGCTTGCTGCCGCCCAATCAGGGCGTGGTGTACGCCGACGGACAGCCGACGATGCTTGGGGTCAGCTCAGCGCTCATGCAGGCGCTCTCGGGGCTGCGCAATGTCGAGTTGGGCCTGCTTGCTCTCGGACTGACACCGGCCGAGGTCAAGGCACGTATCCCCGAAGTGATCGAGTTCAGCGGTATCGGCTCGGCGATTCACATGCCGATGAGCACGTATTCATCCGGGATGTCTGCACGACTGAAGTTCGCGATCGCCTCGGCGGTCACCCACGAGATCCTGCTCATTGACGAGGCGTTGTCCACCGGTGACGGTGAGTTCGTCAAGCGATCGAGCCAGCGGATCCAGCATCTGCGTGACGAGGCGGAAACGATCTTCCTGTTGAGTCACTCGAAGGGCGCTATTCGTTCGGCGTGCAACCGGGTGCTCTGGCTCGACGAGGGACGGATCATCGCCGATGGCCACCCTGACGACATCATTCCCGAGTACGAGGTGCGCTTCGGCCTGAAGTCGAAGAAGGCGATGCGCGAACGGCGCAAGAAGCGCAAGGAGGCCAACGAGGAGGCCACGGCAGTACTCGCCGCGGAAGAGGCTGCCGAACTCGCCGCTGAAGGGGCTGCGGGGTCCTCGCCGGTCGGTCCACCGGCCGCACCCTTCCGTGGTGACGGCTAGTCATGCGTGTCCTGGTCGCGTGTGCGGTTCATGATCCGCGCGACGCGCGAATCGCCGAACGAGAGATC
>JAYNIC010000251.1:0-3095 GCA_038108715.1 Candidatus Nanopelagicales bacterium
CCGCCATTTCGATCGCCGGCATGAGGTCGCCCCTATCCACCGGCTTCACCAGATAGGCCATGGCGCCGGCCTCGCGAGCTTGGTCGACACGTTCGCGCTGCCCGAAGGCGGTGACCACCACCACGGCCGTGCGATCGGCCACGGCTCGCGTGACTTCGATACCGTCCATGCCCGGCATGGCGACATCGACCAACAGGACGTCCGGCCCGGCCGTTGACACGAGGTCCAGGGCCGTCGTGCCGTCGTGCGCCTGGCCGACGACCTCGTACCCCTCCTCGCGAAGCATCTCCACCAGGTCCATACGGATCAGGGCTTCGTCCTCGGCCACCACGATGCGCAACGCCACGGCAACGAGCCTAGGAGGCTCCCACTACCCTTGTGCCACGGCCCCGGTATCCCAACCGGTAGAGGAAGCGGTCTCAAACACCGTCCAGTGTGGGTTCGAATCCCACCCGGGGCACCAGCTCTTGCGTGATCGACTAGTCGACGTCGATCGTGGCGCGCATGTCGACGATGCGTCCCAGCAACCCATTCACGAAGGACGGGGACTCATCGGTGGACAACTCCCCCACCAGCTCGACCGCCTCGTCGAGGGCAACGCCTTCGGGGACGCCGCCCCACAGGACCTCGTAGGTCGCGATACGCAGGGCAGCGCGGTCCACGCCAGGCATGCGATCCAATTGCCAACCCAGGGAGTACGTGGACAAGATCTCGTCGATTCGCTCACGGTGCTGGACGACCCCCTCGACCAGTTCGGCGGCGTACGGGTTCATTGCCGAACCACCCTCGTCGGTGCGCAACTGCTGAGCTTCCGCAAGAACGAGTAGCGGGTCCGTCTGCCGCATATCGGCAGCGAACAACACGTCAAGGGCCCTTCGGCGGGCCCGATGCCGAGCGGACATGGATCAGTTCACACGGCCGAGATACGAACCGTCCCGCGTGTCCACTTTGACCAGGGTGTCCGACTCGATGAAGAGCGGGACCTGGATCTCCGCGCCGGTTTCGAGCGTCGCGGGTTTGGTCCCACCGGTGGATCGGTCGCCCTGCAGACCCGGCTCGGTGTAGGTGATGGTCAGTTCGACAGCCGCGGGCAATTCGACGTAGAGAGCGGCTCCCTCATGCATCGCGATGATGCACTCTTGGTTCTCCAGCATCCACTTGGCGTTGTCGCCAACGACAGGGTTCGGCACCGTGATCTGGTCGTAGTTGGATGAGTCCATGAAGACCCAGTCGTCGCCATCTCGGTAGAGGTACTGCATATCCCGCTTGTCGACGTTCGCTGTCTCGACCTTGACACCGGCGTTGAACGTCTTGTCGACGACCTTGCCCGACAGGACATTCTTCAACTTGGTGCGCACAAAGGCACCACCCTTGCCCGGCTTAACGTGCTGGAACTCGACCACGGTCCACAGTTGGCCGTCGATGTTGAGGACCAGGCCGTTCTTCAGGTCATTCGTCGTCGCCATGGGGCGTCCTTCCTCGCTTAGTCCAGCACCACAAGGCCACGGTCGGCAGTAGTGAGGGGAGAGCATTCTCCCTCGGTCACGATCACGGTGTCCTCAATGCGCACCCCTCCACGTCCGGGGAGGTACACACCAGGCTCGATCGTGACCGGAGAACCGGCGAGGAGCATACCCGTGGCGCGCGCGCTGAAGAACGGTGCCTCGTGGATCTGCAGGCCCACACCGTGTCCCAGTCCATGGTCAAAATAGGCGCCGTAGCCTTCCTGCTCGATGAGGTGGCGGGCCGCCGCGTCGACGTCGACCAGCGGCGTCCCGGCGCGGGCAGCCGCGCGACCAGCCACCTGGGCGCGGTGCACAACGTCGTGAATCTCGACCTGCCAGTCGGCGGGCGCCCCCATCACGAAAGTGCGCGTCTCGTCCGCGTGGTATCCACCCACCTGAGCACCGAAGTCGATGAGCAGGAAGTCCCCAACTGCCAACGGCCGGTCGGTGGGCTGGTGGTGCGGAATCGCGGAGTGCGGTCCTCCGGCCACGATCGTTTCGAAGGACAAGCCGTCGGCTCCGAGCGAGAGCATGTGGTTTTCCAGGCGGCGCGCAATCTGCCGTTCGGTGTCGCCCACGCTGACTTCGGCGATGGTCGAGGCGAGCGCCTCGTCGGAGATCCGACACGCTCGTTCGACGGCCGCGAGTTCCTGGTCGTCCTTGACCTGCCGAAGGGCTTCCACGATGTCGCTGGTTGCCCGCAGTCGGCTCTCGTCGTCACCTGCGATCTCGACGAGCTGGCGCCACTGCGTCACGGTCACGTGATCGGCTTCGACGGCCAAGACTGCTCCGCCACCGTCCACCCATCGCGTTGCCACTGCGCCCAAGGTCGAACGGTCGACGTGGAGGGCAAGTCCGGGGCACTCCTGGCCCGCCTGGACGACGTAGCGGCCATCGGTGCCGAGCAGGGCATTGGATGGGGTGAGCAGGAGCATGCCGTTGCTCCCGGTGAAACCGGTGAGGTAGCAGACATTCGGCAGGCTGGTGATCAGCAGGGCATCAGCGTCTGGGGCTTGCGCCGCCAGCGTCTCCCACGCGCGCGAACGGCGCTCCGCGTGGATGTCCATCATGCCTGCAGGCGGGCCGCGATGGCACCCAGCGCGAGGACATACGACTCGACGCCGAAGCCGGAAATCGACCCGGTGACGACCCCGGCAATCACCGAGGTGTGCCGGAACTCTTCGCGCGCGGCGGGATTGGACAGGTGGACCTCGACGGTCAAGGACCGAACCTGGGCCAAGGCGTCTCGTAGGGCGTAGGAATAGTGCGTGAAGGCTCCGGCATTGAGGACGACGGGAATCTCGCCATCGGCCGCTTCGTGCAGCCACCCGACGAGTTCCGCCTCGGAGTCCGTCTGACGAACCTCGACATTGAGCCCGAGTTCGGCACCGGTGGCGACACACAGGTCGGCAAGTTCGGCGTGGGTGGTGTGACCGTAGATATCGGGCTCGCGCACTCCGAGCCGGCCCAGATTCGGACCATTGAGTACTAGGACGCTGGAACTGCTCACGTCGACACCTCCGCGTACGCCGCCGCGAGGAGCGCCGGGTCGGGCCCCTCCAGGAGACCAGGATGCCCGATACCGTCGAG
>JAYNIC010000252.1:0-3092 GCA_038108715.1 Candidatus Nanopelagicales bacterium
TGGACGAAACCGACGTGGATCTGCTGGCCCAGGCCCTGCCCGGGACCACCGTGAGGTTCACGGCGCAAAGGTGATAGCGTCCTGCCTCGCGCACCGCTAGCTCAACTGGCAGAGCAGCTGACTCTTAATCAGCGGGTTCGGGGTTCGAGTCCCTGGCGGTGCACCAGGAATCCCTCTCCTCCCACGCGGAGGCGGGGGATTTTTTGCGTGTTCGGCCATCGACTCCTCCCACGCGCGCACACCCGGCCCAGCTCGCTAGATATGTCAATTTGATATATACTGCCGATATGTCATCTCGGACAGAGGTTCTCGACCACACCGTGCTCGGCGTCCTCTCGGACGGTCCGCTCCACGGCTATGAACTCCGCAAGCGCCTCACGGCGATCCTGGGGCCGTTCCGAGCGCTGTCCTTCGGCTCGCTCTACCCCTGCCTGCACCGCCTCACCCATCGCGGCCTTGTTGAGCAGGTGGACATGGTGGATCGCGCGGACATCGCAACGGTGACCAGCAAGCGCGCTCGCATCGTCTACGCCCTCACCGCGGCCGGCAAGGAAGCCTTCGCCACGTGGGTCGCCGATACCGGACCCGAGGCCTGGGAGGACGAAGCCTTCGCCGCCCGCATGGCGTTCTTCTCTCGCACGGACGCTGCGGTAAGGCTGCGCATCCTCGAAGGTCGCCGCGCGCGGATGGAAGAGCGCATGCGCCAACTCGAGCGCTCCATGCAACGCACGACCGAGCGCATGGACCTCTACGCCGAGCGACTTCAGCAGCACGGCGTCGAGGGCGCCGCACGCGAGGTCACCTGGCTCGAAGAACTCATCGACATGGAACGAGGCGCACGTCGGCGCCGCCGGGATACCCGGACAACGAAGGGAAATGGGAAGTCATGACCGCACACGAGATTCGCGTGGCCATAGTCGGGGTGGGCAACTGCGCGTCATCGCTGGTCCAAGGCGTCGAGTACTACAAGGATGCCGATCCAGTATCCAAGGTGCCCGGACTCATGCATGTCGAATTCGGTCCCTACCATGTGCGCGACGTGAAGTTCGTCGCCGCGTTCGACGTCGACTCCAAGAAGGTGGGCACGGATCTCGCGGACGCCATCGGCGCCTCGGAGAACAACACCATCAAGATCTGCGACGTACCGGAGACCGGCATCGTCGTTCAGCGGGGACACACCCTTGATGGCCTGGGCAAGTACTACCGCGAAACCATCGTCGAGTCCGAGCTTGAGCCGGTTAACGTCGTCGCCGCACTACGCGATGCCAAGGTCGACGTTCTCGTGTGCTACCTGCCGGTGGGTTCAGAGGATGCTGCGCGCTTCTACGCGCAGTGTGCGCTCGATGCAGGCTGCGCTTTCGTCAACGCACTTCCCGTGTTCATCGCGAGCGATCCTGAGTGGGCGGCGAAGTTCGAGGCGGCCGGGCTGCCGATCGTGGGCGACGACATCAAAAGTCAGGTCGGCGCGACCATCACCCACCGCGTCATGACCAAGCTGTTCGAGGATCGCGGGGTCGTTCTTGATCGCACCTACCAACTCAACGTCGGTGGCAACATGGACTTCAAGAACATGCTTGAGCGGGATCGCCTGGAGTCCAAGAAGGTGTCCAAGACCCAGTCGGTCACCTCCCAGGTGGAACGTGACCTGGGCAGCCGCAACGTTCACATCGGCCCGAGCGACTACATCGAGTGGCTCGACGACCGCAAATGGGCCTTCGTGCGCCTCGAGGGCCGCGCCTTCGGTGATGTCCCGCTGAACCTTGAGTACAAACTCGAGGTCTGGGACTCCCCCAACAGCGCCGGGGTCATCATCGATGCCCTCCGGGCCGCCAAGATCGCCAAGGACCGGGGTATCGGTGGGCCACTGCTCAGCGCCTCGTCGTACTTCATGAAGAGCCCGCCGGAGCAGTATTCCGACAGCGAGGCTCGCGACGCGGTCGAGGACTTCATCGCCGGAAGCAACGCCCGCTAGTTGCCGCTGTGGGGGTCGCGCCACCCACCGTGCGCGCGCACGAAGCGATCGGCCTCGGGCGGCCCCCACGAGCCGGGCTCATAGGAGACGACGGGCGGTGGGTTGTTCAAGGCAGGCTGCACGATCTCCCACGTCGCCTCCACGGAGTCCCAACGCGGGAAGAGCGTGTGGTCGCCCACCATCGCGTCATGGAGGAGTCGTTCGTACGGCGACGGCAGATCGCCAATGGTGCTCGCAAAGTCCAAGGACAAGAACTCCGGCTCAACCGTGTCGACACCCGGCTCCTTCACCCGAAGGCCGATGTCGATGCCCGACGGCGTACCGATGCGCAGGATGACGTCGTCGTATCCGGCCACGCGCTGGATGTGGTCGCCCGTGCGCACCGCCGGCGCCTGCTTGAAGCGCACAACGACCTCCGTGGCCTTTACCGGCAGATCCTTGCCAGCGCGGATGACGATCGGCACCCCGGCCCAGCGCCAGGTATCGCAGTGCAGCCGCACCGCAACATACGTCTCGGTGTCCGAATCCTCCGCAACCCCATCGACCTGCCGGTAGCCGTTGTACTGGCCGCGCACAATGTCGTCGGATCGGATCGGTCGGATCGCCCGAAAGACATCCAGGCGACGATCGCCAATCGGATCGTCACCTGCCCCGGGGGCTTCCATGAGGATCAGGGCCAGCACCTGGAGCAGGTGATTTTGCACGACGTCGCGCAGTGCTCCCACCTTGTCATAGAAGGAGCCGCGATCCTCCACCCCAAAGTCCTCAGCCATGGTGATCTGGATGGAGTCGACGTATTCCCGACGCCACAGCGGTTCGAGCCACGAATTGGCGAAACGCACGAAGACGATGTCCTGCACCGGCTCCTTGCCCAGGAAGTGGTCAATGCGCAGAATTTGGTCCTCACGCAGGACCTGGTGGAGTCGGTCGTTCAACTCGCGTGCGGTTTCCAGGCTGGTACCGAAGGGCTTCTCGACCGCCACGCGACAACCGTCGGTCAGAGCTGCTGCGCCGAGTTGATCGACGACCGGGCCAAAAAGTGAGGGGGGAATCTCGAGGTAGAACAGGGGATGCTGTCGACCCCTGAGGTGCGCCGCAAGCCGGTTGTACAGGCCGGCAT
>JAYNIC010000253.1:0-3085 GCA_038108715.1 Candidatus Nanopelagicales bacterium
TGCAGGTCGATCTGTTCGACCAGGCCAACGCCAGCCGTATCAAGGGATGCATCTTCAGTGGGATTGGTGGCTCGGCGGACTTTGTCGTTGGAGCCCTGCATTCGCGTGGGGGTGCAAGCTTCATGGCACTGCCGTCCTGGCACCCCAAGGCCGATGTCTCGACGATCGTGCCTCGCCTGGAAGAGCCGGTGACGACGGTGCAGCACAGTTACGTCGCGACCGAGCAGGGGATTGCCCCGGTCGTCGGGCTGAGTCAATCCGAGCAGGCGCGCTCCATCATCGACGGCGCTGCGCATCCCGACGCCCGGGAGATGCTGCGCGAAGCGGCCGCGCAGATGGGTTTGGTCTAGCCGGTGCCCGAGCTGCCGGAGGTCGAGGCGTTGGCGCACCACCTACGTGGACATCTCCTGGGCCTTCGGATCTCCCGGGTAGACCTCGCCAGCCTCGCTGCGCTGAAGACCTTCGATCCGCCTCTGCACGCTCTCGAGGGCCAATGCGTGTACGACGTACGCCGGCGCGGCAAGTTCCTCATCGTCGAGGCGGAGACGGCCACCCTGGTGGTGCACTTCGCCCGGGCCGGGTGGCTGCAGTGGCGTGACGACATGCCCGATGGCCCGACCCGTCCCGGGAAGGGGCCGCTGGCTCTGCGCCTGGGATTCGTTTCCGACGATGGAGAACCAGCAGGGGGATTCGACATCACCGAGGCCGGCACCAAGAAGGGCCTGGCCCTGTACGTCGTCACGGACGTGACAGAGGTTCCCGGGATTACGCGACTGGGTCCGGACGCACTCGACCTCGATGCGTCAGCGCTCAGCGCAATCCTGACCGAGCATGGCCGCAGCCACATCAAGAACCTCATCCGTGAGCAGCACGTTATTGCCGGTATTGGGAATGCCTGGAGTGATGACATTCTCAACCTCGCGCGCATCTCACCGTTCGCACCCGCCGGGAGCGTGGACCCGGTGGCGCTGCGTGATGCGATGGTGTCGGTGCTCACGGAAGCTCGCGACCGCGCGATCGCGGCCGACATCGCACGGCTGAAGTCCGAGAAGCGAGACGGCTTGCGGGTGCACGGCCGTCAGGGTGAGCCGTGCCCGACCTGTGGCGACACCATCTTGAGCGTGTCCTTCGCCGATCGATCACTGGAGTACTGCCCGACCTGTCAAACCGAGGGCAAACCACTGGCCGATCGTCGACTGTCGCGGCTACTCAAGTAGCCGCCCGCCCCGAGCAGGCGTCAACTCACCTTCAAGGTGACGCCAGAACCGAGTGTGCCGGTGCTGCTGATAGTCACGTCATGCGTGCCGACTCCCGCGGTGAAGTCGACGCGTGCGGTGGTCGGCCCACCGATCGCGATGGTCGCCGAGCGTCCCTCGACGGTGACGGTGACAACGCCGGCGGTGGTGCCTACCGGCAGCGTGATGACCGCGTAGCCGGGGGACGGCGCTGCCAACGTGACGGTGAGGTGCTGGGTGCTTCCGGGGTTTGGCACCGGTGTCGGCGTGGGCGTCGTGGTGCCGCTGCCGGGGACGTCCAGGCTGACGCTGCCGAGTTGGCCGGTGCTGGTGATGGTGACCGTGTGGGTGCCGGCGGTGGCGGCGAAGTCGACTCGGGTTGTGGTGGGGCCTCCTACCGCGATGGTCGCCGATCGTCCCTCGACGGTGACGGTGACGACGCCGGGCGTGGTGCCTTCTCCGAGGGTGAGGTTGGCGTAGCCGGGTGAGGCCGTAGCGAGATTGATCGACAACGTCGCGTTGCTGCCCGGTGGGTCGCTGGGCGCCGGACTCGGCCCGGGTGTCGGCGTGGGCGTCGTGGTGCCGCTGCCGGGGACGTCCAGGCTGACGCTGCCGAGTTGGCCGGTGCTGGTGATGGTGACCGTGTGGGTGCCGGCGGTGGCGGCGAAGTCGACTCGGGTTGTGGTGGGGCCTCCTACCGCGATGGTCGCCGATCGTCCCTCGACGGTGACGGTGACGACGCCGGGCGTGGTGCCTTCTCCGAGGGTGAGGTTGGCGTAGCCGGGTGAGGCCGTAGCGAGGTCGATGATCAGGGTTCGGGTGCTGGTCGGCGACTCATCCGGGTCTGGCGCTGGCGTCGGCTCAGGTGTGGGTGTCGGCGAGTCCCCCCCATTGCCGGTCGAATCACCGGTAATGCCCGGGCCACCGGTCGCTCGCGGCAGGACGTCGACACTGGCGGCCACCGGGGATCCCGCGTGTACGAGCGACTCCTGGTGGGCCACATCGTCGTAGGCGAAGCCGTAGGCAAAGCCGTCCTGCATAGAGGAATGGACGATGGCGGCGTAGTGATTGAACAGGCCCTGGTTGACCGGAGTCTCTCGGTAGAACGTACCCGCATCGAACGCAGGTGAGACCGGTTGGCTGCCCAGGGTGCCACGGTTGAGGTCGGCACACAGCGATCGCGCGATGGGGCCGACGGTGGCGTTGTTGGGCGAGGAGAGCGCACCGTCGCAGCGCCACACGTCCGCCGTGGTCGGCTTGTCGATGCGGGCAACCACCGAACCCGATGCATCACGGAACACGAACTTGCCGTTTGCTACTCGGCCGGTGAAGACCTCGTTCGGCCGGTCCTCCCACGGGCGCACCGTGAGTGCCGACCCATTCGCGTACGTCATCCACACGTTGTCGACGTAAGGCTTCAGGTAGTCCGCGTCCATGCGCCCGGAGTCCACCAACTTGGCCGGACTGACCACGCGTAGCACGCCGCCGTCGGTCTGGGCGGAGTTCTCGAAGCCGGGCACGCGGGTCAGCGCGGTTGCGATGGACGCTGTGGACTTGGTCGTCACGCCCGTGCGCATGACGGACCCGGTGGACTCCTTCACACCGACCGAGGCGGGGATGGTCATGCCATCGACCTGGGTGGCGTTGAGGAAGAGCCCCCATGCCGTGTAGGAGAACTCGACGAAGTCGAAGGCGACCTCAACCTGACTGTCCGGTGCGTCCGGATCCCACGGCACTGGTTCAACGAGGCCAGTTCGCCCGTTGGCATCGATGACGAGGCGGAATCGGACTGGCTGACCGAAGCTGTAGTACATGCGGCCGGAGAAGCCGTAGGGGACGTCGATGATCCG
>JAYNIC010000254.1:0-3033 GCA_038108715.1 Candidatus Nanopelagicales bacterium
GTCCCGGGCCTCTGCGGTGGTCAGCCGGCGCACGTCGCCGTACGCGTCGTCCCGGTCCCGTCCGAGGTTGAGCATCGCGCTCTGCACGGCGCGGGGCCGGCGGCGGAACACCTCCTGCACGGCGCGGTGGTTCTCGATGCGGGTGATCGCCAGGTCGCGCAGCTTCAGCCCGTAGTCGAAGGCGGCCTGCTCGGCGGGGGTCTTGTCGCGCAGTTCGCCGGTGTCCTCGTCGATGTGGATGGTGCGCAGGTGCGCGTCCTGACGGTCTCGGTGGTGGAGGGTGCGGCCGCACGCGCGGTGCGATCGCTGGAGGAGACCAACACGATCCTGGTCGGACTGGCCTCCATCCTGGCGGTGGTGGGTCTGGCCGCGGTCGGCATCGGGGCGGGCATCGGCGTCCTCGCCGTACGCCGATCGACGATCCCCCTGGAGGACGTCGCCGACGCCATGCGCGCCCTGACCCGAGGCGAGAAGGGTGCTCCACCGGAAGCCAAGGCTGGATCACCACGCGAGGTCGTCGACGTCGTCGATGCGACCGCGGCATTGCAGGAAGCCCTGCGGCGTTCGGAGGAACAGCAGGAGCGCCTGGTCCAGGACGCCGGTCACGAGTTGCGCACGCCCCTGGCCGCCTTGCGCGCCAATGTGCAGTTTGCGGCGCGCACGGCGACGGACGACATAACCACCGAGTCGCTGAACGCCGCCCAGGCCGAACTCGACGAACTCGGCCGACTGGTCGAGGAGTTGCTCGCCCTTGCGGCCCGGGATGAGCCGGTGCGGGAGTACGTCGACCTCGATATCCGCGGCGCGGTGACGGCAGCCGCCGAGCGGCTCACTCGTCGCACGCAGCGACCGGTCACGC
Source organism: Candidatus Nanopelagicales bacterium (assembly GCA_038108715.1). Taxonomy (GTDB): domain Bacteria; phylum Actinomycetota; class Actinomycetes; order S36-B12; family S36-B12; genus Mxb001. Next base: position 860 of record JAYNIC010000254.1, read on the forward strand.
TCGAGCTGCCCCATCGACCGGTGATGTTGCGGGTGGATCCGGCCTCGCTCGCGGAGATCGTCGGCAATCTGCTGGACAACGCGGCGAAGTTCTCTCCGCGTGAGGCGGTCATCGTCGCGGCGGTTCGTGAAGGCCCGACGGAGGTGGTGCTCGAGGTGCGCGACGGTGGTCCGGGGATCCCCGACGAGGAGCGCGACACCGTCTTCGATCGGTTCCATCGCACGCCGGAGGCGCGGGCCATCCCCGGCTCGGGTCTCGGCCTCGCGATTGTCGCTTCGGCGGTTGAGGAATGCGGCGGCACGATCGCGCTCGACCGCGCAGTTGAAGGGGGACTCCTCGCTCGGGTCGTGCTGCCGCGGCGGTAGCGGGTCGGGACGTCGGACACCGGGCAAGAATCCGGTCTGTCGGTCGGGTCGAATCAGGGCCGGTTTCGTCCTACCCTGTGGTGATGTTCATGCGCGCGGGGGTTGCCCTCACCCTGTTTGTCGCGGCCCTCGGGGCGGCGGTCCCGGCTGGAGCGGACACCGCCCCGGTCACCTCTTCCGGCGGCACGGTTGATCGCACGCCGACAACCCGAGTGCTCAATGTCGCCGATGAACACACATCCTTCTTCTCGACGACGTTTGACGCGGATGCCGGCGAGTCACGATTCGTGTCGACCGGTCTGGTGGTCATGGATGCCAAGGGCACCTCGCCGAATGAGATCTTCCTCGGCGTGACCTTGCTGTGCACGAGTCCGTCTGGGCAGACCACGGAGGCTGAGGGCGGTCGCAATGTGTGGCCCGGTGGGGGCTCGTTCTCGATCACCGTCGACATGATGTTGAACACGGACGTGGCCGGCAGTTACACCTGTCAGTCCGACGTCATGATGTGTGATCCGGGGGCCTGCAACGGGTCTCCGGGGACGGGCAAGGTCAAGATCGTCACCCGCAAGATGAATCCGAAAGAACACTCCTTCCTCCTGGTTACCGCTGCACTGCCAGCGTGGGCTCAGGCCACTCAAGAACCGCCCGGTGGTGACCAACTCGTGGCGCCAGGCAAGTCCTTGGTGCTGACCGAGACCTTCGATGTGTCCGAGGATGGCGGCCAGTCGGTCGAGGTCGGGGCGATGCTGTCGATGACGAACTGCATCGAGGACGACTATCCGACCGCGTGTGGCTCAGCCAAGTCCGTCAGGGCCAACGGCTCAGCCAAGGTGAGGCTGTCGATCACGGCGAAGCAGTTGCCCACGGAGCAAGGCGTCACGTGCGCGACGAAGTCAGGCAACAAGGCCACGGGGACGGGCACGTGGACGATCACGTGGCAGCAGCATCATGCTGTCGATGTCCTGTGGGTGCCGGACTTCGAGCTGAGCCAGGCGGCCGGTTGCGGCAATTCGGTTCAGGTACAGGTCACGGTGAAGGTGCTGAAGGGCAATTCGCTGGTGGTCGAGTCTGGCGACAAGGCCAAGTGGTCGAGCCTGGTGTACGTCGTCCCCGGAGATGCGTTCGGATAGACCTCGTCCGCGGGGCGCACCGACTGGCTTGACATTCGGAAGTCGGACAGCGACTCTAAATCGTGAACCTTCGCCCTCTCATCGCCGTCGTTGCGGCGCTGCCCGTGGTCCTTGCTCAGCCCGGACTCGCTGCTGCCGCCCCCGCCGCGAGTCCCAACGGCTTCACCGACGGGTTGGTCCACATGTTCGGCGTGCCCGAAGGCAATGGCAGCCAACGCGTGGGCATCCACATCGAGGCGGGGTCTGCCCTGCCGGCGTTCGGCGATGAGGAGACGCTCCTGGTGGAGGTCACGGACACCATTGTGGTCGCCACGGTGTTGGATGGCCGACCGTTGCTGACCTGGGACTCCGCAGACCTTCACATGTCATGTGTGAGCGAGGGTGGGACGCTGCCGACGACGATGCTGTCCTGCGCGGCCTTCCCGCAGCTTTCGCGCAAGCCGACCGTGATCGATTTCAGCGCGGCGACGGGATACACGCAGACGGTCGCCAAGGTCGGCACCGGCGACTACTCCATCGACTACGAAGCGATCGACTTCCGTGGTGGTTCCGGTCCGGACTACTTCGAAGGTGGTCGCGCCGATGACCTCATCGAGGGCAATGGCGGTGACGATGACCTCTTCGGCAACGCCGGGGATGACCGCATCAGTGGCGGGCCGGGTGCGGACACGATCTACGG
>JAYNIC010000255.1:0-3021 GCA_038108715.1 Candidatus Nanopelagicales bacterium
CGCGGGGAGACCATCGAGGATCTCCCCCTTGGCCTGCGCAATCGCCTCGCGGGTGCCGAGCAATTCCAGGTGGGCTGACCCCACATTGATCACGCCGGCGATCTTCGGATGAGCGATGTCGCACAGATAGCGGATGTGGCCGGTGCCGCGCATGCCCATCTCGAGGACGAGGTAGCGCGTCTGCGTGGTGCACGACAGCACGGTCAGCGGCAGCCCCACCTCGGAGTTGAAGGAGCCGCGCGGCGCCACGGTCTCGCCGTGTGGTCTCAGCAAGGCCGCGAGCAGGTCCTTGGTCGTCGTCTTGCCGCTTGATCCGGTCAGTCCGAGCACGAGGGTGCCCGGCAGGCGCTGGATGACGTACGACGCGAGGCGACCAAGGGCGAGCACGACATCGTCGACGACCACCGCGGGTGAGCCAACGGACCGGGTCGTCAGGCATGCCACCGCGCCGCGTTCACGCGCGGAGTCGATGAAGTCGTGACCATCGACGCGCTCACCCTTGATGCAGGCAAAGAGAGTGCCGGGCACGCAGTCGCGATCATCACTCGCAGCGACGAAGACGACGAGATCGGGCTCGCCGTCGACGAGACGGCCACCGACGACTCCGGCGACTTCGGCGAGGGTCATGGGGATCATGCGGAGGCTCCCAGCGCCGCGAGGACAGCGTCTCGATCACTGAAGGGATAGACGGTCCCGGCGATCTCCTGTCCCGGCTCGTGACCCTTGCCGAGGATGAGCACCACATCTGCGGGCTGCGCCTCCGCGATGGCGGCGGCAATGGCTTGGCGCCGATCACCGATCTCGCGAATGTCTGCCTCGAGTCCTTCTGTGCCCGCGATCATCGCGGCACGAATCGCTGCGGGATCTTCGGTGCGCGGATTGTCGTCGGTGACGATCAAGACATCGGACCGCAGGGCGGCCACGCCGCCCATGTGTGGACGCTTCTCGCGGTCCCGGTCACCACCGCAACCCAGCACGGCAATACGCCGGCCGCCAGGCATCGGCGACACTGCAGTGAGGACACGCTCCACCGCATCCGGCGTGTGCGCGTAGTCGACGAGGACCACGAAGGGCTGTCCGACGTCGACCACCTCCATGCGGCCCGGGACATGCACATCCGCCATCCCGACATCGGCGATCGCTTCGGGCACCTCCAGCAGGCGCAGGGTGGTCCAGGCGGCCAGTCCGTTGGCGGCGTTGAACTCCCCCGGCAGTCCGACTGCCACGCGGTGGGTCACCCCGGACCCGTCGTCCACGAGGAGGGTCTGGCTGCCCCTCTCCTCGACAATCTCCCGACAGGTCACCTGAGCATCCTGTCGCAGGGCGTACGTCGTGGCCGGGATCTGGCAGGTGTCGGCGAGGCGCCGACCCCACATGCTGTCGATGCCGATGACCGCCCGCCGCGCTCGCTCCGGGGTGAACAGCGAAGCCTTCGCGGCGAAGTAGTCCTCCATCGTGCCGTGGAAGTCCAGGTGGTCCTGCGAGAGCTGGGTGAAGATCGCGACGTCGTACACGAGTCCATCGACTCGGCCGAGGACGAGGGCGTGGCTGGAGACCTCCATCACCACGACGTTGACCCCGCGTTCGCGCATGACCGCGAGGAGGGCATGCAGATCGGGTGCCTCGGGAGTGGTGCGCGCACTCGGCAGTGTTCCGCCGCCGATGCGGACGCCGGTGGTGCCGATGACCCCGACTGTGCGGCCACCGGCGGTCAACCCGGCGGCGAGCAGCGCCGCAGTGGTCGTCTTGCCATTGGTGCCGGTGATGCCGATGACGGTGAGTGCCTGGGCGGGGTCGCCGTACACGGCCGCGGACACCGAACCCAGCACCCCGCGCGGATCTTCGGCCACCAGCAGCGGCAGCCCGTGGAAGTAGTCGACGCCCGTTCGATCCGCAAAGCCGATGGGTCCGGGATCGGTGAGGACGGCGACGGCGCCGAGCGATTTGGCCTGTTCGGCGAACTTCGCACCGTGCGTGTGCTCACCGGGCAGCGCGGCGAAGAGATCACCGGGTCGCACGGCGCGGGAGTCGTGGGTGATACCGGTGATGGCGATGTCGTGCGCGGCCGGATCGGGCAGCTCGAGGTCGAAGCGTTCCGCGATCTGGCCGAGGGTCAGCGGCGCCTCGATCGATGTGGGCCGCAGAGTCGCCGTCACGACGCCACCCTACGGGGCGGTCGTGGCTGAGGCGGTCGTCGACGCAGAGGACGCGCCGGTCGTCGACGGGGCGACGCGACGCGCCTGCAGGGCGTAGGTCATGACCTCGCGGAAGACCGGGCCGGCGAGTTCGCCGCCGAGCTGTTCGACGGTCGGCTTGACGATAGACACGGCGACGACAAGTTCAGGATTGTCGATGGGCGCCATGCCGATGAAGGAGCCAATGGTGGTGCCGTCGTAGCAGCCGCACTCGGGGTTGATGACCTGCGCGGTACCGGTCTTGCCGCCGACGCGGTAGCCGGGCACGGCGGCCATGGGCGCGGTGCCCTTGTCGGAGACGACGTACTCGAGCATCTCGCGGACCTGGCGGGCGGTGCGCGCGCTCACGACGCGATCGCGTTCGACGATGGCGGCGTCAGCGAAGATACGCGGCTGCATGCGTACGCCGTCGTTGGCGATGGTGGCGAAGACGTCCGCGATCTGCACGGAGTTGACGCTGAAGCCCTGACCGAAGGTGAGGGTGGGGAAGGTGGTCGCGGACCAGGTGTCGGTCGGCGGCAGGTAGCCATCGGATTCCCCGGGCAGGCCCAGTCCGGTGGGCTCACCAACTCCAAAGCGCTGCATGTAGTCGTAGAGCGCGGCTTCGGGGATCGTCTCGGCAGCGAGGATCGTGCCGATGTTGGAGGACTGTGACAGGACGGTGGTGAGGTCCCAGGTGTAGGTGCCGTGCTCGCTGGCATCGTGGAAGGTCTTGTCGCCACGGTCGAGGGTGCCGGGGATCTCGAACATCGTCGTCGGCGTCGCGCCACCCTCTTCGATGACCGCGGCCATCGTCATGACCTGGGAGGTCGAACCGGGCTCGACG
>JAYNIC010000256.1:0-915 GCA_038108715.1 Candidatus Nanopelagicales bacterium
ATCCAGAAGGCAGGGTGACCACGTGCGCAGCTCGACAAGCAGAGTCAGCGGGGTGGTGGTGTGGCTCCCGCACCTGGACTCGAACCAGGAACCCTCTGATTAACAGTCAGATGCTCTGCCGATTGAGCTATGCGGGATCGGACGAGAAAGGATAGCAACGCCCCAATCAGACTCCGAGGGTCGCCCTCAGCTCAGCCATCGCCTCGCGCGCCCGGCTCTGCATGTCCGGATCGCGGGGGTCGATCCCAGGATCGAAGGTGACCGTCCAGGCCAGGCCGTCACCCACTCGCCGTGCAACAATCCGGGCCCCCAGCTCACCTTCGAGGGCGACGCGCTCACTCACCACAACACTCGATGTCACGCGCTCGTAGATCACCGTCGGTAGAGTGCGCGGCTCGTCGATCCGCACCATCCAGGTCCGGTCCTTGTCATTGGCTTCCGAACGCCCCTCCACAAGCAGCGAGCCCTCCTCGGTCCAGGTGGCCTTGGCAATGCGCTCCCAGGGCAGGCGGAGCGACTGCGGCACCGGCAGGTAGAGGGCAGCGTCGCTGGCCACCGCGAAACCAGTGGGATCGGTCCTGGCCCAGGACAGAACCCGTTCGCCGCTGTCAACGATGGTGCGCACCTCGGTCGGCGTGCGGGAGAACATTAGGACTCCCGCTGTTCTCGCAGGTCGCGACGGTACGCCTCGAGGGCCATGAGGTCGGCAAAGGCCGTCACCTGCTCGGGCGTGCCCTCATCCAGACGCTGCAAGCGACCGCGCAACTCTGAGATGCGCCGACCGGCATCCATCTCCAGCAGGCGTGCAATCACGGACGTGGTGTAGCGGGCATCCACCTGGTTGGCCACGGGAAGGGGCTCGACCGCGAGCCCCCGCACCATGCTGCGCACATCGTCGTCGCGGCACTGCTCAAG
>JAYNIC010000256.1:925-2058 GCA_038108715.1 Candidatus Nanopelagicales bacterium
GACGGCATCGATCCAGTTGAGTCCACCACTGCCCGGGCTGGGTCCACCGGCTGCCGCGATCGCCTCATGCACGGCGCGCAAGGCGTCATCGGAGTAGGCCTGGGGCTCCACAGCGGCGTACCAGGCACTGACCAGAGCCGGCTCCTGAAGAGCACACTTCAGCGACTCACGTTCGATCGCGAACACCGGATCCCGGGGGTCCGCACGACGAGGCGGTGCACTGGGAGCCTTCGCACGCCGACCGCTGGTCACGGCCTGAGCCACGGTGCCGATGTCGAGGCCGAGCCAACCGGCAAGTCGGCGCTCGTATTCGGGGCGCAGAGCCGGGTCCTTGATCCGGGCGACGATGGGAGCAGCCTCACGCAACGCGCCCACCCGGCCCTCGGCCGAATCGAGGTCGTAGCGGGCCAACGTCGAGCGAATCGCGAACTCAAAGAGTGGGACCCGATGCTGCACCAGGGAGGCGACCGCGGCGTCACCATGTTGCTGACGAAGGTCGCAAGGGTCCAGGCCATGCGGCTCGACAGCGACGAAGGTCTGCGCGACGAACCGCTGATCGTCATCAAAGGCCTTGAGCGCCGCACGGCGCCCAGCTTCATCTCCGTCGAAGGTGAAGATGACCTCTCCACGCATGCGCTCGTCGTCCATCAGGAGTCGCCGCAGGACCTTGATGTGGTCGGTGCCGAAGGCGGTACCGCAGGTCGCGACCGCGACGGGAACACCGGCGAGCTGGCAGGCCATCACGTCGGTGTAGCCCTCGACGACGACAACGCGCTGCTGCTTGGAGATCTCCTTGCGCGCTCGATCGATGCCGTAGAGGACCTGACTCTTCTTGTACAACGGCGTCTCGGGGGTGTTGAGATACTTCGGTCCCTCATCGTCGTCCAGAAGGCGCCGCGCCCCGAAGCCGACAATGTCGCCGGCCAGATCGCGGATCGGCCAGATGAGGCGGCCGCGGAAGCGGTCATAGGGTCCGCGGTTGCCCTGGGAGACCAGGCCGGCCGTCTGCAGTTCGCTGTCGGTGAATCCGCGTTGGCGTAGATGGGTCGTGAGGGCGTCCCAGGACTTGGGGGCGAAACCAAGATCGAAGTCGGCAGCGACCTCCGCGTCAAAGCCGCGCTCGGTCAAGAAGG
>JAYNIC010000256.1:2068-3002 GCA_038108715.1 Candidatus Nanopelagicales bacterium
CTGACGCGGGAACTGGATCAGATGAAGGCCGCCGTCGTCGAATGGTTCCGCTGCACGAGAGTCGGCACGACCGCCGACGATGAGCGCATCACGAATAGCAAGCGCGCATTGGAGCGCATTGCGGTCAAGAAGGCACGCGCCGGTGCCGCGTCCGGGGCAGCAAGACGCTGGCGGAAGAACTCCGCGGCCGCCTTGTTGGCCTCGACGAGGCGGGTGCGCTGCCCCTGATGTCGGTTGACACCGGCACCGCCCTCCTCGTAACGCAGGGTGATGCCGGTGCGACCCGCCAGCTTCTCGACGGCTTCGGCGAACGTGAGGTGGTCAAGCTTTTGGACAAAACTGATGACGTCGCCGCCCTCCTGGCAACCGAAGCAGTAGTACATGCCCTTGCTCGGCGTGACATGGAAGGAGGGGGACCGTTCATCATGGAAGGGGCACAGACCCTTGAAGGATCCGCCGCCGGCGGGCTTGAGGGCGACGTAGTCACGAGCGACCTCGTCGATCCGGGCCTTGTCGCGCACGGCGGCAACGTCCTCGTCTTTGATCCGGCCCGCCATGGCCCGATCCTAGGCGGCCCGCCCGACCACCGGCCTAGCGGCAGAGACGCCCGTGCCACTCAACGACGCTGACGTCGGTCAGGCTGGCCACCTGGTCGATGATGACCCGAAGTCGCTCCGCATCCGTCCGGGCCGCCTGGAAGTCCGGCGCCAGCCACGGTTCAAGGTCGCGGCCGTCCCTCAGGACCAGCGTGGCAACCAACTCGGCCAGAAGGTCGCGCTGGGCGGCGTACTCGGCGTCGGCGCCCTGCCGATTCATGACGTAAATCGCTGTCATCGCCTTGAGGGCGGCCACCTCCGCCCGGACCTCCTCGGGGACGACAAGATCGGCCGCGTAGCGCGTCAGTCGACCGTCGCCGTACGACGTCCTCGTTTCA
>JAYNIC010000257.1:0-2993 GCA_038108715.1 Candidatus Nanopelagicales bacterium
CCAGGAATCCGGCCCGCCGACGGCGGCGCCGGTCGTCTGATCGATGCCCACGCGCACCAGTTCTCGGTGCGCCTCTTCGACCTGCTCCGGTGTCGTTCCGAGCAGCGTGACCGGGGTGCCCCACGGCATCATCCAGGCGAGGTAGTTGATGAAGGGACCGTCGAGGCCGAAGTTGACGGCACCGGGGACGTGTCCGGCGGCAAAGACTTCACGATTGCGCAGGTCGACGATCCACTCGCCGCGACGAGCACGCGCGAGCAACTCATCGGGATCAACGAGTTCCGGGGTGCTCAGATCGACGTCCGCCGGGCCTTCCGTGTTGGCTGGGCCCATGTGCGCGTAGTACGCCGGGAAGACATCGAGGCCCGCGAGCATGCCCTGCACGAAGGCTTCCTCGTCCTCGGTGAGGACAGGGTTGATGGCCTTCTCATGGCCGACCGTCGAGGCCAGACCGCCGGCCTGCGTGGCCGAGCAGAAGGAGCCGAAGCCGTGCGTCGGGTAGATGGGGGTCTCATCGGCAAGTTTGCTCGCGATCTTCTGAGCCGAGTGCCACTGATCGTGCGCCTGCTTCACCGCCAGGTCCGGCGCGACGAGATCCGGACGGCCCACGCTGCCGAAGAGCAGCGAGCCACCGGTGAAGACGACCTTGTTGTCACCGACACCGACGGCGTACGACATGTGGTTGGGGGTGTGGCCCGGCGTGTGCAACACCTCGACATCGAGGTTGCCCACGGTGAAGGTGTCCCCGTCGTTGACCTCGATCGCGTCGAACTCAATCGGGAAGCCGGAGGGCACCGAGTACTTCGCACCGTGCTTCTTGGCCAGTTCGAACCCGCCGGTCACATAGTCATTGTGGAAGTGGGTCTCCACGACGTGCGCGATCTCGAGGCCATACTCGGCGATGAGGTGCTCGACGCGGTCGATGTCGCGCTGGGGATCCACCACGATGGCCTGCTGGCCGTCGTGGACGATGTAGCTACGATCACCGAGCCCAGTGGAGTCGAGTGAGATGACATGGGGAACGCCTGCGGTGGTCATGGGGAAGAGCCTCCTCGTCGGGTTCCCCAAGCCTATACCCCCAGGGGTATCTAACGCAATGTCTTTGCGGCCGCTTCGCTCATGACGAGGGCGGCCTCGGCCGTCGGGTGGGTGCCATCGCCGCTGTAGCCGTAGATCCAGCCCCCACCCGGGGCCCGCAGCGGAGTGCCGGTGTCGAGGAGGATGACCCCCTGCTCATCGGCCCACAGCCGAAGGGCATCGTTCAGGGCGACCACCCGGGCATCCGCGGCGGGGTCGTCCCTGGGAGGCAGCGTGCACACGGCCAGGGGGATCCCCAGGACGTCGGCGGCGTCCTTGATGCGCTGAAAACTCGATATAAGGAGAGGGATGTCCACTTCACCGTCGATGTTGTTCGTGCCCCCGTGCACGATCAGGATGTCCGGGGACAGAGCGAGGGCGTTCCACGCCTGGCCTGCCATCCATTCGATCGTCATACCAACCTCGGCCACGGTGCCGCCGTACCGGACGACCCCGGTGGTGTCATCGAGCAGTCCGTAGAACCACGAATTGGGTCCGACCTCACCCGAGGACGGTTCGGTGTAGCCGCGCGTGATCGAGTCGCCGAGGAAGACCGCCCGAGGTCGTTCCTCATACGGGATGTACTCCGGTTCATCGGCGAGCACCTCGGTCAGGTCACCGGTGACCTCTCCGGTCGGCAGCGGCTCGGGGGCTGACGGCGCCGGAGTCTCGATTGCATTGTCCGAGGCGGGCGCGGTCACCAGGGCGGAGCCGGCGGTCACCGGTCCCGTGGCGGCGGCGACTCCTACGCCGAGCAGCACCGCGAGGACGCCCACGGCCGCCAGGCCGCGCCAGAGCCACACCATGGTCACCATTAGACCCCGAATCGGGCACAGCATGCGCATCGGCGCCGGGTGATGTCCCCCACGCCCTTCGTGGATGCTGAGGCGTCCGCCCTGTGCGCGGAGCCTCACCGGAGCCCTCGAGCCTGAGTGCAGGTTGTGGGGTTTATTCGGCCTCCGGGGCCCGGATAAACCCCACAACCTGCACTTTTGCGGCGAGGTACGCCGTTAGCCGACCCATCCAGCGGCGCGCCTAGGGTTTGCCCGTGACGTCGGACCGGCTGGCAGGGGGCGCACTCACCTGGGAGTACCCCGCTGACCTCCCTGTCTCCGCACGCCGTGACGACATCATGGCCGCCCTCGCCGAGCACCAGGTGGTCATCGTCGCTGGGGAGACTGGGTCCGGCAAGACCACTCAACTTCCCAAGATGGCGCTCGCCGCGGGAGTACGCCGTCCACGCACGGCGGACCGTGGTCGCGACGCGGGCGATGCCGACGAGTACGGCCCGGCCCCTGGCCAAGCCGAGCGCCCGCCGCGCATCGCCCACACCCAACCGCGCCGCATCGCCGCCCGAGCCGTCGCTGAACGCATCGCCGAGGAATTGAACGTCCCCCTCGGGAGCACGGTCGGCTATCGCGTGCGATTCACCGACGAGACCAGTGACGACACCCTGCTGACGGTGATGACCGACGGGCTGCTCCTCGCGTCAATCCGACAGGACCGACTGTTGCAGCGTTTCGACACGATCATCGTCGACGAGGCGCACGAGCGATCACTATCGATCGACTTCCTGCTCGGCTACCTGGCGTGGCTTCTCCCCCAGCGACCCGATCTGCGGGTCATCGTCACCTCGGCGACCCTGGAAACCTCCCGATTCGCCGAGCATTTCGGTGACGCGCCGGTGATCGAGGTCAGTGGACGCACGTACCCGGTGCAAGTCCGCTACCGCCCCCGCGACGATGCAGACGGCGATGAAGTCGACGCCGTGTGCGCGGCGGTTGAGGAACTACTCCGAGAACCCCCGGGAGACGTCCTCGTGTTCCTCTCCGGCGAGCGAGAGATCCGTGACACCCTCGACGCACTGCGCGGTCGCGTTCCCGCTGGCACCGAGCTGCTCCCGCTCTATGGCCGGC
>JAYNIC010000258.1:0-2959 GCA_038108715.1 Candidatus Nanopelagicales bacterium
CTTCGACGCCTGATTCCCCTCGCCGACCGGGTTCAGCGGGTGAGCAGGATCTTGCCGGTGATGCCCCCGTCTTCGAGCGCGCGATGGGCGTGCGCGGCATCGACCATCTCGTAGGTGCGGTCCACCACGGGTCGCACGATGCCGGCAGAGATCCACGGCCAGACCATGCGCTCAGTCTCGGCGCAGATGTAGGCCTTCTGCTCGGGGGAGCGTGCCCGTAGCGACGTGGTGTGGAGCGTGAGATTGCGACGGAGCATGACGCCGAGATCCACCTCCGCCCGAACGCCGCCCTGCATGCCAATGACGACGAGACGACCGCCGGGGGCGAGGCAATCAACATTGCGCATCAGGTACTTCGCGCCCATGTTGTCCAAGATGACGTCGACGCCACGACCGCCCGTCTCGGCAGCAATGACCTCGACGAAGTCCTGCTTGCGGTAGTCAATGAGCACCTCGGCCCCCAGCTCCTCGCACCGCGCAAGCTTGTCTGCCGAACCAGCGGTAACAGCGACTCGTGCCCCGAGGGCACGCGCAACCTGGATCGCCATCGTGCCGATCCCGCTGCCGCCGCCGTGGATGAGCACCCACTCACCGCGCGTCAGGCCGGCCACCATCACGAGGTTGGACCACACGGTGCAGGCCACCTCGGGTAGCCCGGCCGCGGTCACCAAATCGACACCGGCGGGGATCGGCATGGTCTGAGCGACCGGAACAGCAACCAGTTCGGCGTAGCCGCCACCGGCGAGCAGGCAGCACACCTCCTCGCCCACGGACCGTGACACCACGCCCTCGCCCAACGACGCGATGCGTCCGGAGCACTCCAGCCCTGGCCATTCGGGGGCACCGGGTGGAGGCGGGTAGAAGCCCTGTCGCTGCAGTAGGTCCGCTCGGTTGACGGCGCTGGCGCGGATATCGACCAGTACCTCGCCGGGGCCTGGTGTGGGGTCGGGCACCTCCTGCCACTGCAGGACGGCGGGTTCGCCGTACTCGGTGATGACGACGGCGTGCACGTCAGGCCTCTGGGCGAGGCTGGACCGAGTAGTCGCTCTCCTCGGTGTGCCGGATCACCACCAGCTGATCACCCTTTTGCAGGATGCGGATGTCACTGGTGTCGAAGCGATGCACGACCTCGTCGCGGATGACCGCAAGAACGATCTCCCCTCGCGCGTCGACCTCTTCGGGGGAGATGCCCAACTCCTCCTTGGTGATTTCGCGCTGGACGATTTCCAGGCCACGTCCGGCGTCGAGCAGGTCCTCCATCAAGGTGCCCGCCACGGGGGAGACGAGGGACAGGGCCATGAGGTGGCCGGAGGATTCCGCGGTCGGGATGACGCTCGTTGCGCCGGACTGGCGCAGGATCTGCGCGTTGGCCGCCTCACGGGCGGCGGCGACGATGTCGGCCTTGGGGGCAAGCCGCCGGGCGGTCAGGGTGACGAGCACCGACGTGTCGTCTTCATCGGTGGCAACGATGATCTTGGACGCGCGCTCGGTCGCGGCGTCGCGCAGCACATCCTCGCGACGGGCATCGCCGAGTACGCCGGCAAGGCCCATCCGGTTGGCTTCTGCAATGGCGTCCTTGTCGTTGGCGACGACGACGATGGACAAAGGTGATGCACCGTTGTCAAGCAACAGTCGAGCCGCCGAGCGACCCTTGACGCCGAATCCGACGATGACGGTGTGATCATGCACGCGCTGCCTCCAGCGGGTTGTGCGGAAGTCCTCGCGAGTCTTGCGGGTGAGCACCTCAATGGTGGTACCGACGAGGACGATCAGGAAGACGAAGCGAAGTGGAGTGACGACGAAAACGTTGACGAGTCGCGCGGACTCGCACACCGGGACGATGTCACCGTAGCCGGTCGTGGAGAGGCTGACGGTCGCGTAGTAGAACGCGTCGGCCCAGGTGATGGCGCCAAGTTTGCCGCCATCGGAATAGCAGCCGCCCTCGGCATACACGACGGAGGCGGTGATGACGAGCGCGGCCACCGCGATGAAGAGTCGAACGGCGATATTGCGAACCGGGCTCCACGAACGGCTCGGGAGCCTGATGCGCGCGTTGAGCGCCTCATTGTCCGCCTCACTCGTCACGGTGAGGGGCAGGGGGCGCTGCCGCTTGTCGGCCACGGTGCCTGACGCTATCGGACGTCGGCGCTGTTGCCGGGCAGTGGCAGGACTTCGACGTCACTATCGCGGTGACCGCTGCCGGGTGGGATGGCAGCGAGGGCATCGGCGAGGGCGAGGCTGCGGAGCATGGCGGGACCGTCGTATCGGAGCGGATGGGCGAGGTCGTCGCGGAGCACGACGGGGATGAGCCGAGTGTCACTGGGATGGGAACTCACGGTCTCGGCGAGGCGGGCGTGGTGCTGGACCGAGGGTGCGCCTCGCATCGCATTGATGACGGGCACGGCCAGGGTGACCAGGCCGCTAACGGCGGCGAGTGGATTGCCGGGAAGTCCGATGAAGGGGCGGCCGTCGGGGAGGACCGCGAGCAGCATCGGGTGGCCCGGACGCACCTGAACGCCGTCGACAAGCCAATGCACGCCAAGGTGATCAAGCACGTCGTGCACGAAGTCGACCGGACCCGATGCCGTCGAGCCGGTGGTGACGATGACATCCGCGGTCGAGTCCTCGATCTCGTCAAGGAGACCGCGGTGGGTGTCAGCTACGCGAAGTGGGGGATTGGCGCGAGCGCCAGCGGCGGCAAGCCACGGAGGCACCATCGGTCCCAGAGCGTCGCGCACCCGACCGGGTCGCGGGATACCACGCTCAAGGAGTTCGTCGCCGACGACAAGGACGGCAACGGTGGGCGGGGGAATGACCTCGAGTACGTCGTAACCGGCAGCGGCCGCGAGACCGAGGATCGCCGGAGTCACGGTCGAGCCAGCGGCCACCAGCGGATCGCCGACCGCACACTCCTCACCCTGCGGTCGCACGTCGGTGCCTGTGGCGACCTCGCCGCCCG
>JAYNIC010000259.1:0-2950 GCA_038108715.1 Candidatus Nanopelagicales bacterium
CCGGGCCAGGGCGAGTCGGAGTACGACCTTCCTATTCGAGGAGACTGGGAGAACGTCGGGTCGACCGTGGTCGACTGGATCGAATCGCGCCACGATCTGGACGCGGATCGCATCGGCGTCTGGGGAGTTTCCTTGGGCGGCTACTACGCACCGCGCATGGTGAGTGGCGAGCACCGCATCAAGGCCTGCGCCGCTCTCGCGGGACCCTATGACTGGTTCGCGGTGTGGGATGGCCTGCCCGAGCTCACCCGTCGTACTTTCACTTATCGGTCCCATCTGGACAGCCAGGATGAGGCCAAGGAGTACGGACGGCAGTTGAGCCTGGCTGGGCGCACGGCAGACATCACCTGTCCGTTGCTCGTGGTCTTCGGCGCCCTCGATCGGCTCATCCCGCCAGATGGTGCTCAGCGCCTTGCCGATGAGACCGGAGCCACGCTCCTCATGCTTCCCGACGGCAATCACGGCTGCATGAACGTGGCTGCCAAGCACCGCTACAAGACCGCCGATTGGCTGGCACATCATCTTTCCGCAGTTCCGGACACCAACTAATAGGGGACGACACGATGTCATCGCAGCGCATGACGGCCGGCTGGATCGGCTTGGGGAAGATGGGGGCACCCTTGGCGACACGCTTGGTCAAAGCCGGGTACGACGTCAAGGTGTGGAACCGCACGGCAGCCAAGGCTGCTCCGCTCGAGGAGGCCGGAGCTTCCGTCGGAGCGACCATCCGGGATCTCGCGGACCGCGATGTGGTCTTCAGCATGGTGAGTACATCCGCAGATCTCGAGCAGGTCATGCTCAATCCCGACACGGGACTGCTCACCGGTGCGGATGTGCCCAAGGTCGTTGTCGACTCCTCCACCGTAAGTGTCGAGACCAGTCAGAAAGTCCGCGATGCTGCAGAGGCACGAGGGGTGCGATTCTTCGCTGCACCCGTGTCGGGCAATGGCAAGGTCGTGGCCGCAGGCAAGTTGTCCATCGTCTGCAGTGGCGACGAGGAGACCTTCGAAATTGTGCGTCCGATGATCGAATCCCTCTGCCGCTCGGTGACCTACGTCGGCGAGGGAGAGGCGGCACGACTGGTCAAGATCTTCCACAACCTCCTGCTGGGCATCTACACCCAGTCGCTTGCCGAGATTCTCGTCCTTGCCGAGCGCGGTGGCGTCAAGCGGGAAGCGGTCATGGAGTTCATCAACAACTCGGTGATGGGCTGCATCTTCAGCCAATACAAGACCCCGGCCCTGGTCAATCTCGACTTTCATCCCACCTTCACCCCTGTCCTGCTGCGCAAGGACTTCGACCTCGGGCTTGCTGAGGCCCGCAAGCACCAGGTGCCCATGCCGATCACCGGTCTCACCCGGGACATCGTGGAGTCGAGCATCGGCCGCGGCTTCGCCAAGGACGACTTCGCCACTTTGCTGCTCGTGGCGGCAGAGAACGCCGGCGTTGAGTTGAAGAGCGAAGACGCCGACGTTACGGACGGGTTGGATCCGGAGTGACCCTTGTGGAGCCCGAGGGCGAGTTCATCCGTCGACGCCAGGTATCGGGGACGACTCACGCCACCATGCGGACGGTCCTCGACTACGCCGAGGCGGGAGTGCAGGTCACGGACGAGCCGGCGGTCGCCGGGGGCGGCGGTTCTGGACCCACGCCCCTGCAATCGGTGCTCGGCGCGCTTTGCGGATGCGAAGCCGTCACCTTCCGGCGTACGGCGACTGAATTCGAGTTCGACTATGAGCGCATTGACTTTGAGGCCGCCTGCACCATCGACATTCGCGGACGCAGTGGAGATCGCAGTGTGCGGCCGCACTTCCAAACCGTCCGCCTGTCCGCGCAGGTCGTGACGTCGTGCACACAGGCGCAACTCGACGAATTAGTTGAGGAGGTCGAGGCGCGCTGTCCGGTACTCAACCTCATGCAGGACGCGGGCGTGACCCTCGATATTCGCTGGCGGGTCGTAGCGCCGAGCGGAATCTAGCCGGGGAACTCCAGCCCGAGGTCCTTCATCATCACCATGGCGGCGTTGCGGCCGGGTGAGCCGGTGATGGATCCGCCCGGGTGGGTAGTGCCGCCAGTCTGATAGAGCCCGGCGATGGGCATAACGTGGCTAGCCCAACCTGCAGCCGGACGCAGCGGGCCACTGAACGGCACCCCCTTGTCGCCACCATGCGCACAGCCGTTGATCATGTGCGGGTTCCAGCGCTCGATGTCCAGCGGGCTCTTCACGATGCGCGCCTCGATGTGATCGGCATTGACGTTCGGGATCTGCGTGGCGACATACTCCAGCATGCGGTCGGCGTGCTTCTCCTTCGCGTCATCCCACGAGTCGTATCCGTAGGGCGCCACATGGCTACAGGGCACGAGCATCTTCACGGTCTGCTTGCCCTCCGGCGCGCGAGAGGGATCGACGATGCTCGGCGTAGCGATCAACGTCCACGCCGAACCCTCGACAGGACGTCGATCGCGAATCGCGCGAACCTGCTCGACTACCTCGTGAGGCCACAACGCGAGGCCGCTGCTGACCGCCGTGTCCTGGGGGCCTTTGCCTCGGAAAGTGGGAACCTCGTCCATGACGAGGAAGGCGGCGAAGAGCGGAATGCCGATGTCGTAGGTTTCGACGCCGTAGGTGAAGGACTCGCCCCACGCTTCGGCGGGTGCCATGTCGATGAGGTGCTTGACGTGGATCGTTGACAGCACCGCTTCCCGCGCGAGGAACTGCCGCCCATCGGTCGACTCGACCCCTACGCAGCGATCCCCGTCAAGGAGCAGACGCGAGACCAGCGTATCTCCGAAGAATGCGCCGCCGTGCTGCTCGATGACGGCCATGAGTGCGTCGGTGAGCTTGCCGGAACCACCGAGGGGGATCGTCCAACTGCGCTTCTGGCGGCCGCCCATGATCGAGTAGGGCAGCACCCCGGACCCGGGACGATCCACCGACCCGAAGGTCTGG
>JAYNIC010000260.1:0-2948 GCA_038108715.1 Candidatus Nanopelagicales bacterium
ACCAATGGCTCGACTGTCAGTGGCGATGTCACATCGTCGGTGACAGCGACGGACAATGTCGGGGTCGAACGCGTCGAGATTCGCTCCGGTACACGACTTCTTGGCACCGCCCTAGTGCCCTCCAGCGGCGACACATGGATCATCCCGTGGGACTCGTGGGCACTCCCCGACGGACCAGTCACCTACACCGCGACCGCCTACGACACCTCCGGCAACTCAGCCACGGTAGAGGGGCGCGTGATCATCACCAACCCGCCCCCCGTCGATACAGCGCCTGCCAAGGGCGCGACCGTAATCAAGGTGTCCGGCAAGCCGAGCGCCAAGGCCGGCAAGCCACTCACCGTGCAGGTGCCTCGCAGCCAACCGGTGGTGATGCGCATCAAGGACCCCGCCTTTGCGGGCGCGGAGGTGTCGGTACGTCTAGGGAGTTCCTGGGTGACGGTCGGGAAGATGGACAAGAAGGGATGGCTGCCGGCTCTGCAAATCAACGGCCCAGGTCCCTACCTGATGCGGCTGCAGCCCAAGGCTGGCAAGCCTGGCTACCTCGGCATCTTCGTCTAGGACACCTGCACGATTGGCAGGCGCAGAGCGCCGGGCGCATGCTCCGGCACCACGGGATTCTTGGGAGTCACGGCAGCCAGCCGCTGATAGGTCGAACCCAAGGGTGGTCGCTCATCGCTCTCCCCCTTGTTGGGCCACAGCGCCATGGCTCGCTCCGCCTGCGCGGTGATGGTGAGTGAAGGGTTCACCCCGAGGTTGGCCGTGATGGCCGAGCCATCGACGATGTGCAGACCCGGATAGTTGTAGACGCGGTGGTAGGGGTCCACAACTCCCGCGTCCGCTGAGTCACCGATTGCGCAGCCGCCAACGAAGTGCGCGGTCATGACCGCATCGAAGTTGTCGAAGACGTTGCCCCCGGCGATTCCGTCGACCTTCTCGGCCATCCGGGTCACGACCTCTTCCGACACCGGGATGTACGTCGGGGCCGGGTTTGACTCATCCTGTCGCGTCGTCAGGCGCCAGCCGAAGCGACCCCTCTTGCCGGCAAGCGTGAGCGAGTTGTCGACTGGCTGCATGACCAGGGAGATCACCGCGCGCTCACTCCACTTGCGCACATTGACCAACTGCGCGGCGTTCGCCCGCTGTCGCCACAACTCCTTGGTCCACGTGCGCCACCGCGGCACGCCCGGCTCCGGACGCGTGAGGACCGACTGCAGCAGCCCCATGGAGTTGCTGCCCTTGCCGTAGCGGCAGGGCTCCACATGCGTGCCCACATCGTCAGGGAAGAAGCTGGAGGTGATCGCGACACCACGGGAGTAGTCGGCATCGGCCGAACGCGCGACCGCACCGAGGATCGACTCGGAGTTCGTCCGTGACAGTCGCCCCAGCGCACGCGATAGGCGAGGCAGGCGCCCCTCGTCCTTCATGCGGTGCAGGATCTTTTGGGTGTTGTAGGTGCCGGCCGCCATGATCACGTGCTCGGCCGTCAGCGTCCTGGTGCGCCGCCCCCAGGCCCCAGTGCGCTTCGTCGTGACCGTGTAGCCACCTGACTCGATCGGATCGATTCCAATCACCGTCGTCAACGGCCACACCACCGCACCCGCGCGTTCAGCAAGCCCGAGGTAGTTCTTGGGCAGGGTGTTCTTCGCGTTGTGCCGGCAACCCGTCATGCACTCACCGCACTCCGTGCAGCCGGTCCGATCAGGCCCGACGCCGCCAAAGAACGGATCCTCCCGCGTCACACCCGGTCCATCACCGAAATAGACACCAACAGGAGTCATGCGGAAGGTGTGACCCACGCCCATGTCATCCGCGACAGCCTTCATGACGACATCACTCGGCGTCATCGTCGGGTTCTCGACCACGCCGAGCATGCGGCTCGCCTGGTCGTAGTACGGCGCGAGCTCGTCCGCCCAGTCGGTGATATGCGCCCACTGCCGATCCTCGAAGAAGCGCTTCGGGGGGACATAGAGCGTGTTGGCGTAGACGAGCGACCCACCGCCGACACCGGCTCCAGCGAGGATCACCACGTCCTTGAGGATGTGAATGCGCTGAATACCCGTGCATCCCAGAGCCGGGGCCCAGAGGAATCGCGGCAGTCGCCACGACGTCTTCGGGTAGTCATCCTCAGTGAATCGTCGGCCCGCTTCGACGACAGCAACCCGATAGCCCTTCTCCGTCAGGCGCAGGGCCGCCACCGACCCGCCGAACCCCGAACCGACGATGAGGACGTCGACATCGAATCCGCTCATCTTCTCTATCCCCTCAGATGCGCAGGCGCCCCATGGCGCCCACCGACGCGGCCAGCACCGCACCCCACTTTTGCCGATCGAGCCCGAGTTGGGGGCCAAAACCGAGGAAGCGCTGGGTCGCGATCGTCTGCGTCTCGGTGTAGTTGAGCAACCCCTGATCCCCGTGTCGGCTGCCCAGCCCCGATTCGCCAACACCTCCCATGGGTGCGCCCATCGACCCCCAGCTCGCGGCGTACCCCTCGTTGACGTTGACCGAGCCGGTGTTCAGGCGGCGCGCGAGTCGGCGCCCCTCTCTCAGGTTCGACGTGAGAATCGAAGCGTTGAGGCCGTACGTCGTGTCGTTGGCCAACGCGACAGCCTCGTCATCGCTGAAGACGCGGTAAAGCGAGGCCACTGGGCCGAAGGTCTCCTCCCGGCACACCGCCATGGACTCATCGACACCCTCGAGCAGGGTGGGCTCGAAGGCGAGTGGGCCGATATCAGGCCGCGCACGCCCTCCGGCGAGCACGCGCGCACCGAGGGCAACCGCGTCATCGACGTGCGCCTGAACACGCCCCAGGTGTGCCGCTGAGATGAGGCAACCCACGTCGCCATCCCACCCGAGGTCGCTGGCTATCGATAGTCCGGCCACCCGTCGGGCGAACTCCTCGGCGAAGGCGTCGTAGACGGCGTCATTCACATAGAGGCGCTCCATGG
>JAYNIC010000261.1:0-2910 GCA_038108715.1 Candidatus Nanopelagicales bacterium
GGCACGACCAGCGAAAGGAACCACCCGTGAGCAGACCATCTCCCGCCGACATCGAGGCGATGTCGCACGACCTGCTTCAGGCGCGTGCCAACCGGGTTCCGATCGCAGCGTTCACGGATCGGTTCCCGGACATGACCGTGGAGGACGCCTATGCCGTCCAACAAGGACTCGTGGCCGGATTGATGACCGACGATGAAACCATCATCGGCTACAAACTTGGGCTCACCAGCCGACCGATGCAGCAGATGCTCGGGGTCGACCAACCCGATTACGCGCCCGTGCTGGGCTCGACGGTCTACGCCGATGGGTCCGACGTCCGCATGGATGACTTCATCGATCCCAAGATGGAGGCCGAGATCTGCGTCGTCCTCGGCTCCGAACTGTCCGGCCCGCGCTGCACCGTGGCCGAGGCTTGGGAGGCAACATCAGGACTCATCGCCGCTTTGGAAATCGTCGATAGCAGGATCGCGGACTGGAAGATCAAGCTCGCCGACACAATTTCCGACCTCGCCTCAAACGGAGCCGTTGCGTTCGGTAGTCGCGTCGTCCCCCTAGGCGACTATGACCCAGCGCTGCTCGGCATGGTGTTCACGGCAAACGGCGATCTGGTGGCCACCGGCGCCGGTGCCGCCGCGCTGAATGGACCGATCGATGCCGTCGCCTGGCTCGCCAACACACTCCATCCGCTAGGCGTCACCCTCCCGGCGGGTTCCATCATCATGACCGGTGCCCTGCATGCCGCCGTGCCACTGCAGCGCAATGCCGTGTGGCGCGCTGAGTTCGACCGCCTTGGGCCAATCACTCTCCGAACCGTCTGATCGAGAAAGGACAACCATGCCTCTGCGTTGCGCGATCATCGGATCGGGGAACATCGGTACCGATCTCATGGTCAAGATGCTGCGAAGCGAGCATCTACAACTCACGGCCCTCGTCGGCATCGACCCCGCGTCGGATGGCCTCGCCCGCGCAAAGGCGCTGGGCCTAGACGCGCCACACGAGGGTCCGGACTGGGTCATCGATCATGCGGACGACTTCGACATGATCTTCGACGCCACCAGCGCCTACGTGCACGTGCGCTACTACAAGAACTACCGCGAGGCGGGGATCACGGCGATCGACCTGACCCCCGCAGCCCGCGGACCCAAGGTCATCGCCGCCGTCAACCTCACCGAGCACCTCGACTCGGACAACATCAACATGGTCACCTGCGGGGGCCAGGCGACAACGCCGATGGTGCACGCTATCCGCCGCGCCGCGCCCTCACTCCCCTACGCCGAGATGGTGTCCACGGTCTCGTCGAAGTCGGCCGGCCCGGGTACCCGGCAGAACATCGACGAGTTTACGAAGACGACCTCCACGGCTCTGCGCGAGATCGGCGGCGCCGATCACTCCAAGGCCATCATCATCTTGAATCCCGCGGAGCCTCCCATCATCATGCGCAACACCGTCTTCGGCGCTCTCCCTGAGGGCACCGATCACGAGGCGGTGATCGAATCCATCTACGCGATGGAGAAGGACGTCGCGGCCTACGTGCCCGGTTATCGACTGAAGAACCGTCCCGTCATCGAGGAAGGCCCCTACAACACCCCCGGTGGCGTCGTTCCCCATCGTGCGGTTGTGCTCCTCGAGGTCGAAGGCGCCGGGGACTACCTCCCGCCCTACGCGGGCAATCTGGACATCATGACCGCCGCCGCGATGCGCGTCGGCGAAGCCGTGGCCGAGCACCGAGGAGTGAGCGCATGACCGCCACCGACTACCGCCTCATCGACTCCACCCTGCGCGATGGCTCGCATGCCATCAGCCACCAGTACTACGCCGAGGACGTCATCAAGATCGTCGCCGGCCTCGACCGGGCCGGCGTACAGGTCATTGAGATCGCTCATGGCGATGGCCTCGGTGGATCGAGCTTCAACTACGGCTTCTCAGCGGTGCCGGAGAAGGAGCTCATCGCCAAGGCATGCGACACGGCACAGAACGCCAAGATCGCCTGCCTCATGCTGCCGGGCATCGGCCTTGCCGACGACCTCCGCGAGGTCAACGAACTCGGAGTGTCTGTGGCGCGCATCGCCGTTCACTGCACCGAGGCCGATATCACCGAGCAGCACATCAAGGTCGCCAAGAGCCTCGGCATGGAGACCATCGGCTTCCTCATGATGGCGCACATGAACTCTCCGGAGGGCCTCGTCGAACAGGCTCTGCTGATGCAGTCGTACGGCGCCGACACGATCTACATCGCGGACTCAGCCGGAGCGATGACGGTGGACGACGTACGCCGAAGGGTCAACGCGCTCGTGGGGGCGCTGGATATCCCCCTTGGCGTTCATGCCCATAACAACCTGTCGATGGCGGTTGCGAACTCCATCGCCGCCTACGAGGAGGGTGCGAAGAACCTCGACGGCACCTCGGCCGGCCTCGGCGCTGGGGCGGGCAACTGCCCGACCGAGATCCTCGCGGCCGTCTCGACCAAGTACGGCATCGAGACCGGCGTCGACCCGCTGATCCTCATGGATGTGGCCGAGGAGATCGTGCGCCCGATCATGCCGCGCCAGCAGGTCATCGACCGCGCCGGACTTCTCCTCGGGTACGCCGGGGTCTACGGCAGCTTCCTGCTCCACGCCGAGCGTGCGGCCGAGCGGTACGACGTACCGGTGGCGGAAATCCTGCTCGAACTCGGGCAGCGTCAGGTGGTCGGTGGCCAGGAGGACATGATCATCGACGTGGCCCTCGAACTCGCCCGGAAGCACGCTGAGGAGGAAGTGACCGCATGACGACCATTCCCGCCGAGGAAGCCGCCGGCCGCCTCATCAATGCCATGCGCACGCGCACGGCCACCACGGCCCTCACCGGTGACTACGGCGACTTCGACATCGCGACCGCCATCGTGCGCCGTGCCGAAACGCTGGGCCTGGC
>JAYNIC010000262.1:0-1433 GCA_038108715.1 Candidatus Nanopelagicales bacterium
CCGCTGTATGACCCGGAGGAACTTCTCGGTGTCCCCAGCGCCGACGTGCGTACGCCCTTCGAGGCGCGCGACGTCCTCGCCCGCGTCCTCGACGGCAGTGAGTTCGAGGAATTCAAGCCGCTGTACGGCACCACCTTGGTCACCGGCTGGGGCCACATCGGTGGGTACGCCGTTGGCGTGCTCGCCAACAACGGCATCCTCTTCAGCGAGGAGAGTCACAAGGGTGCGCAGTTCATCCAACTATGCAATCGCATGAACGTTCCGATCCTTTTCGCACAGAACATCACTGGCTTCATGGTGGGCACCCAGTACGAGCAGGGCGGCATCATCAAGGACGGCGCCAAACTCATCAACGCGGTATCGAACTCGACCGTGCCACACCTCACCTTGATGATGGGAGCGTCCTACGGCGCGGGCAACTACGGCATGTCCGGCCGCGCCTACGATCCACGATTCGTCTTCAGTTGGCCGAACCATCGCATTGCGGTGATGGGGGCCAAGCAGCTCGCGGGTGTGCTCACCATCGTCGCGCGGCAGAAGGCGGGCGATGCCTTTGACGAAGCTGCGTTCGCGCCAATGCGCGATGCCTTCGAGCAGCAGGTGGAGAGCCAGTCGACCGCGCTCTTCGCCACCGGCCGCCTGTGGGACGACGGCATCATCGACCCGCGCGACACCCGCACCGCACTCACCCTCGCGCTCTCCGCAACCCATTCCGCTCCCGTCACCGGCGCCGACGCCTACGGCGTCTTTCGGATGTGATGGCGATGCACAGGATCCTGGTGGCCAACCGCGGCGAGATCGCTCGTCGCATCTTCCGCACCGCCCGTGGGTTGGGACTGGAGACCGTGGCCGTCTATTCCGAGCCTGACGCAGATATGCCGTTTGTCAGCGAGGCCGATATAGCCGTCGCGCTGCAAGGGGCCGCGAGCGCCGAGACCTATCTCGATGTCGAGCAGATCCTGAACGCGGTGCGTGTCTCGGGCGCCGACGCTGTGCATCCCGGCTATGGATTCCTCTCCGAGAATCCGGACTTCGCCGAAGCCGTGATGAACGCTGGCGTGATCTGGATTGGCCCGACGCCACAGTCGATTCGCTCGATGGCGCTGAAGGTCCAGGCCAAGCGCCTTGCCGCAGAAGCCGGACTCCCCCTCGTGCCCGGCGCTGAGTTGCCGAATGAGATCGACGACGCGGAGGCCCTCCGCTTGGCCGCCGAGGTTGGCTACCCCCTCATGGTCAAGGCATCGGCCGGCGGCGGCGGCAAGGGCATGCGCATCGTCGAGACGCAGACCGAACTCTCCGACGCTCTGGAGTCAGCGCGACGCGAAGCGCTGTCGTCGTTCGGTGATCCCACGGTCTTTCTCGAGCGCTATCTCCCGGAATCCCGACATGTTGAAGTTCAGGTTTTCGGCGATGTCGCAGGGAATGTCATCCAC
>JAYNIC010000262.1:1443-2565 GCA_038108715.1 Candidatus Nanopelagicales bacterium
CGAACGGATCGGCTACGTCGGAGCGGGCACGGTCGAGTTCATCGTCTGGTCGGACGGGGACGAGCAGCGGTTCGCCTTCCTGGAGATGAATACCCGACTGCAGGTGGAGCATCCGGTGACCGAACTTGTCACCGGGCTGGATCTCGTGGAGTGGCAGATCCGCGTCGCCCGCGGTGAGGACCTGCCACGCTCACAGGATGAGATCGACTTCGATGGACATGCGATCGAGGTGCGCTTGTACGCCGAGGACCCGGCCTATGGATACCTACCCAGTATCGGCACCCTGTACTCCTTCGACCTGCCGGCAGATCTGCGCGTCGACTCTGGAGTCGAGGCCGGATCGGTCATCGGCACCCACTACGACCCGATGCTGGCGAAGATCGTCGCGCACGCGAGCGATCGTCTGACCTGCGCTGCTCGGCTGGCCCGCGGCCTGCGGGCAGCGCGCGTGCACGGTCTCATCACCAACCGAGATTCCCTCGCCGCCATCCTCGAGTCGGACCGGTTCGGATCCGGGGACACGACAACCGCCTTCCTCGAGCGGGAGCCCGGGGTGCTCAAGTCCGGCACGCCACCCGACACGGTGGATCGTCACCTTGCCGCCATCGGTACGAGCCTCACCCCGCCCGCTGATGACGTGCCGCTCGGCTGGCGCAACGTCCCGGCGGTGGCCGAGGTATCCACATTCGAACGTCTCGGCGGCAACGCGGTCATCACCGCCCTGCGCTTTGCGCGCGAGGGTGTCTCGCTCCAGGTTTTCGACGAAGACATGAATCCGTACACCGATCCGGGCCGTGACGCGGGTCTCTTCCAGATCGACGGGGACCGAGTCGTGCGCCAAGGACTGGCCACGTCGTGCCGCGTGACGACGTATGGCGACCTGATCTGTGTCGATGACGGACTGTGGTCCACACAGTGGCGTCGGCGCCCGAGATTTGCCGACGGTGATGCCACCGCCATGGCGGGAGGGGCAACCGCGCCGATGCCCGGCACCGTGATCGCCGTGGAGGTCGGTGTCGGCGATCGAGTGTCCGCCGGTCAGACACTTGTCGTGCTCGAGGCAATGAAGATGGAGCACCGCATCGTGGCCGACGTGGATGGCGTTGTCGGCGAGGTTCATGT
>JAYNIC010000262.1:2575-2890 GCA_038108715.1 Candidatus Nanopelagicales bacterium
AACCGGGCCAGGCCGTGGATGCGCACGCCGTCGTTATCAGCGTCACTGCAACGAGTGATCAGGAGTCTGGGTGAACCGTCCCGTCACCATCGGAAACGCCAGTGGCTTTTTTGGCGATCGCATCTCCGCCGCACGTGAGATGGTCGAGGGCGGTCCTATCGACGTGCTCACCGGAGATTGGCTGGCTGAGCTCACCATGCTGATCCTCGCGCGGCAGCGGCTGAAGCACGGTCCCGGATCCGGCTACGCGCGGACCTTTCTCACCGAGATGGAGCAGGTGCTGGGCACCTGCCGCGACAAGGGCATCCGCGTCGT
>JAYNIC010000263.1:0-2890 GCA_038108715.1 Candidatus Nanopelagicales bacterium
CATTGGGCGAGGTCCTGCCGGAGCACTTCGGCCCCGCGCAGGTAGACGTGTTGGATCTCCCCGCGGGGCAGATCGCTGTTGACGTGGGCCAGGATCCGGATCGCACGCTGTACCGCCCCGGCCACATCGATCTCCTGGGCACACATCAGGGGGATGTCGATGAAGCCGAGCTGGCGAGCAGCGGCTGCAGGAAAGGCGCAGTGCAGGTCCGGAGTAGCGGTGAACACCACGCTGACGAAATCATCCAGTGTGAGGCTGTTGCGGCTCATCACCTCGGTGAGGAGTTCGACGACAGCATCCGCCATCTCCGCTGGATCGTCCGCGGCCAGGAGGGTCGCACCCCGAATTCCACGCAAGGCCATGCCGTCACCCTAGTGGCCCTAGAGCCCGGCAGCGGTGTAGAGGCTCCGCAACTCCGCGCCGGTGATGGCACGGTAGCGACCAGGGCGCAACTGTCCGAGGCGGATCGGGCCGATCTGGGTCCGCACGAGCTCCTCCACCGGGTGGCCGACCGCATCCAGCAGCCGGCGCACGATGTGGTTGCGCCCCTCATGCAGGACGACCTCCACAAGCGCCTGGTTGGGTGTCGCCTCGACGATGCCGAAGGAGTCGACCTTGGCGGGGCCATCCTCCAACTCGATGCCCTCGCGCAGTTGGCGACCCACCTCTCGAGGAATCGGCCCAGGGACCAGGGCGATGTATGTCTTGGGAACACCGTGGGAGGGATGCGAGAGTTGTTGGGCGAGGACGCCGTCATTCGTGAGCAGGAGCAGTCCCTCGGTGTCGGAATCGAGGCGGCCGATGTGGAACAGTCGCTCAGTCCGGTCGGAGACGTAGTCCCCCACGCAGGGGCGGCCAAGGTCGTCGGACATGGTCGTGACGACACCACGCGGCTTGTTCAGGGCGAGGACGATCAGATCCGGCGCGGTGGGCACTCGCTCGCCATCGACGCGAATATTGGCGCGCAGTGGATCCACTCGCAGCCCCTGCTCACGTACGACGCGGCCATCGACCTCTACGCGGCCCTGCGCAATGAGTTCCTCGCAGGCGCGACGACTGCCAAGACCGGCCTGGGCCAGGACCTTCTGCAGCCGAATCCCCTCGTCTGCCACTACTCCCCCGCGTGCACCGAATCGAGGACCGCATCCAGTTCTGCGAGATCCGGTAGGTATTCCGACAGGTCGGGGAGGTCGTCCAACGACGCGATGCCAAGGCGCTCCAGGAAGTACGGCGTCGTGCCGTAAAGGATCGCCTGCGACGAGGGATCGGTGCCGGTCTCCTCGACGAGGCCGCGGGACTGCAGTGTGCGCAGGACGCCATCGACATTGACTCCGCGTACGGCGCTGATACGAGCACGCGACACCGGCTGTCGGTAGGCGACGACCGCCAACGTTTCCAAAGCGGCCTGGGTGAGGCGTGCCTGTTGCCCGTCGAGGACGAAGCGCTCGATCACACCGGAGCAGGAATCACGCGTGTAGTAGCGCCAGCCGCCCGCCACCTCCCGCAGGGCAAATCCGCGTTCGGCATCGGTGTAGTCCTGGGCCAGGCGCCGTAGTTCGGCCTCCACGTCTGCCACTGGGTGTCGGGTGGTCTCGGCGAGCGACACAGCGGACAGCGGCTCAACGGCAACGATGAGGAGGGCCTCCAGGGCGGCGCCCAGGGATGGCGCGCCGAGGCTTTCTGACGACTCCTCGTTCACCTCATCACCCTGCGCCACCGAGCCAGCCCCCATCTCGTTGTCCTCGGGGGACGCGACTGCCTCAACCGCCCCCGCCTCCGCCAATTCCTCACTCATCGGTGGATCCCTCCCTGGCTTCGGGCTGCTGGCTCGGAGCATCCTCCGCGCTTGCCTCAGGTAACGCGGCCGTTTCGTCCTGGTCGTCGTACTCGTCGTCGATGTCAATGTCCCCCTCGTCCGATCCGGTCCACCGGATGGTGAGGTCACCGAGGGGCGTGACCTGCTCGAAGATGACGGCAGCATCGCGATAGAGCTCGAGCAGCGCGAGGAAGCGGCCGATGACGAGCATGGTCGTGTTGCAATCAGCGATGAGAGCCCGGAAGGTTGCGGTGCGCATGCGCCGTAGTCGGCCGACGAGGATGGCGGCTTGCTCCCGCACGCTCACCAGCGGCACATGCAGATGGGATACGCCCACCTCGGGGTCGAGCTTCGGGGTCAAGGCCTTGGCCGCCAGCGCGGCGAAGGCTTCGGGACCCAGACCCAAGATGACCTCGGGAAGCAACTGCGCGAAGTGCGGCTCAAGCCCGACGGTGCGTGGTACCTGACGAGCCGCGTGCGCCATCCGGTCGACGAACAAGGCCGAGACTTCCTTGTACGCCCGGTACTGCAGCAGCCGAGCGAAGAGCAAATCGCGGGCCTCGAGGAGCGCTAGGTCTTCCTCGTCCTCGACCTCCCCGCTGGGCAGCAGGCGAGCCGCCTTCAGGTCAAGGAGCGTTGCCGCAACGACAAGGAACTCCGTGGCCTCGTCGAGATCCCACTCCGACCCCTGTGACCGAATGTGGGCGATGAACTCATCGGTCACCACATGCAGGGCGAGTTCGGTGACCTCGAGCTTGTGCTTGGAGATCAGCTGCAAGAGCAGATCGAAGGGGCCCTCAAAACCGTCAAGCGAAACCGAGAACGCCGAGCCCGCCGGACTCGCCTCCGCCATCTCGACGAACTGCGTTGACGCCTCAGGCGTCTGGACGTCGGTCACTTGCTGATGAGCTCGCGGGCCAACTGGCGATAGGCCTCGGCCGCGGAGCTGGTCGGGGCAAACACCGTGATGGGCTCACCGGCCACGGTCGCATCCGGGAATTTGATCGTTCGGCTAAAAACCGTGTGGAAGACAATATCCCCAAAGGCATCCACGACTCGTTCGAGAACCTCGCG
>JAYNIC010000264.1:0-2860 GCA_038108715.1 Candidatus Nanopelagicales bacterium
GCTCTGGACCATCGACGAGAGCATGGACGGTGCGCTCGTCGTCGACTACCCCTACTTCGAGACGGTCGACCCCGTCACCGACGAGCACGATGGTTCCTACCTGCCGGTGGACACGACGTTCGAGGCAGCGCGATCGCACTCGTGGAATCACGGGCTAGCTGAGACGGTCATGGCCGTCATGGATGCCGGAATGGAACTTGAGTTGCTCCTTGAACACGACAGTTGTCCGTGGGAAGCACTGCCGGGGAAGATGGTCGAGGACGAGTACGGCGAATGGCGCTTGACCGAGCGACGCGAACGTCTCCCCCTCACCTACACCCTGCGGGCTCGCCGTATCGACTAGACGGGACGTCGGCTAGTTGGTGTCGCCCAGACACGTCATCATCATCGTGACGACCTTCTCCTGAAGTTCAGCCGGGATGTCAGCATCCGTCTCACCGTTCGCGAGCAGTTCGAGGTCCGCCGTCGAATAGCCCGACAGGCTATCCCGGATGCACGATTTCACCGTGTCATCCATGCTTCCGTCATCAATGTCGTTCATGAGCTGGTCCACCAGGGCGGTGTTGTCGCTGGAGGAGCCGCCACCGCATCCGGTGAGGGCCAACACACCGGCCGCGAAGGCGCCCGCCGTCAGCATCATCATTCTCTTGCCACGCATGGTGTCCCCTCTCTTCACTCGGACCGCGAGTCGGCCCCGAAGTTCCACTTCCTGGGACGCTAGCAGCGCAGGGCACGGCGTGTAAGCCACTTGATGCGGTCCGCCGGCGCCGCTCCGATGAGTACGGCGACTCACCCGGCTGGCGAGGGCAGGCTCTTGTAGAGGAGGTCCATGGAGGGGGCACCCAGGCCGCTCGCCATGTCATAACCGGCGTACGCCGAGCAGCACCCCGTCATTTCCACGGCGTTCGAGCCTGAGACCACGTCGTAGAACGGGTTAGTGGACGTCCCGGCAGCCTCGTAGAGCCACGTGTTGACGAAGCCGAGCACGGGGTACCCCCGGCTGCGTTCCTTGGCGGCGATGAGCGCAAGGTGAGCGGCGAAGAACGGGCTGGCTCCGCTGGTCCCCCCGACCGTGCCAAGGACATCGCCGTACACGATGGGCCAGCCCGGACGGATGTCGGCGAGGAGCGCAATATCAGGCAGCATGCGCGGCCCCACGGGCGTGACACCACGTTGGTAGGAAGGCCGAGCGAAGAACGCACTCGGGCCACCGGCACCGGCCGGCCCGGGGGAAGGCTCCGTCCCGACAAAGGGCAGGTCATTCCACACGACCTCGGACCTACGGGTGTTGTCGGAGTTCAGCGCGAGCCTGGTCCCGCCGACCGCGGTGACCCAGGGCGAACTTGCCGGGTACGACACTGTGGGCTGATCCGCAAAGGAGCCTCCGCACGTACTGGTTCCATTGTCTCCGGCCGCCACCACCACCGAGGTGCCCACGACCGCGGCCATTTGCAGCAGGTCCTCCGTCAAGGACATGAGTGGGCCCACGCCGTCTTCACTCGCGTAGTCGTACTCGCATGAGCCGTAGGAGATCGAGACGACGTCGGCAGGAGCGCCATCGAGATTCAAGGTCGTGGCCAGGGCGTTCACGAAGCCGACCAGCGGATTGACCGCCTCCACCAGGTGGATGGATTCTGCTTTCGGCAACACCGCCGCGGCCGTAATGAGATCCAGGTGCGTCTCGACACTCGCGTTGACGAAAGGCGCACTGACGCCACTCGTCGTCACGACATTGACCGGGGGCATCGTGAAACCGAAGCAGTCCGCCGCGGCCTCAAGATCGGCACCGTCGTAGCCGCCGCCGAGTGACACGATGGCCAAACGCGTGTCCTTGCCGGTCATCCGCTTCTTGACCAATCCGTCGGCCCCGTAGGCGGTACTCAACTGACCCGGTGCGTATGCCTTGCCGGATGTCAGGGCGGGGGCAGCACAGGTGCCACTCGGCAATGTGCCGCCGCTGCGTGGCCAGGCCTGCGGCGAGCCGGGTGACGCCAGCAGATCTCGAAGGTCCTTGACGACCGATTGATCCACTCCGGCGTTGTCGAACTCAGGTTCGTAGATCGCGTAGACGGTCAGCCACTCGGTCGTGGAGGACCTGAAGTCGGCGGGGGGCGGCGGAAATTGACCCTTCACGGACGCCGTGTACACCGTGTAGGGATCACCCTGGCTCGCCGAACTCTTCTCGACCTTGGTCCCGAGTACGTCGTTCCAGGTGGCCGCCGGGCCGGTCAGGCGGGCGAACAGTCGGCTGGGGTCGATCTGGATCTTCAGGCCCGCTCGCTTGGCCGCATTGCGGGCCTTCTTCAAGGTCTTGGACGAGGCACCGTAGGCCTTGCCCGCCTCGACCAGCGAAAGGAAATCGCGGTAGACCAACTCGTCGGGGTTGGCACGACGAGTCGCCTCGGTGGTGAGTGTGGCGTTGTCTCGCTTGAGTCCCACGATGAAGGTGATCGGCGTCGTATCCGCGCGCGGGTCGACCGCCTTGCCCCGTGGAATGAGCCGCGGCGATGCGGGCGAGTTCGCTGCCTGGGCGGCAGCCTTCGTCGTCGACGCAGTTGCTCCTGACGACGGCGGCTCCGCTGCCCGCGCTGGGGCGAGCAATCCCGCAATGAGCAGCGAACCCGCGGCGAGAGCAGCCGCGGCGCTGGTCGCCGACCCGTGGACTCGAGGGGACATCGTCGGACGCATCCGGCGAGGGTAACCCAGTAGGCCGGAAGGTTGCGCCCACACGAATCACACGCGCCCCACCCGTTGCCGATTTCCCCTCCTGTTGAGGGGCCCATGAACCTCGTCAGCGCAGAATCAGGGCCTCATTCAGGGGTTTGCGGACGAGATCGGGGACCATGCACTGCTGCGCTGG
>JAYNIC010000265.1:0-2832 GCA_038108715.1 Candidatus Nanopelagicales bacterium
GCTCGGGGTCGTGACAGCCCTCGCCGATCCGCCGCCGAGGTTTGGCTTCATCGATCGCGCGCTTGTGGCGGCGTACGACGCGGGGCTGCAGCCACTCCTCATCCTGACCAAAGCCGATCTCGCATCAGCGCAACCGGTGATCGACGCCTATGCCGCGCTCGATGTGCCCGCGGTGAGCATTGCGCGCGGTGAGGGCAAACAGCCGGTGGCCGCTGATCTGGCCAATGTCGTCGATCACCTCAGCGACCACGTGACCGTGCTTGTCGGTCACTCCGGTGTCGGCAAGTCCACCCTGGTGAACGCGCTCGTCCCGGGGGCCGCCCGATGCACCGGTCACGTCAACGAGGTCACGGGGCGGGGGCGACACACGTCGACGTCGGCGTTGGCGCTGCCCTTGCCGTCTGGTGGATGGATCGTGGACACCCCCGGCGTGCGGTCATTCGGTCTCGCACATGTGTCAGCGGATGCCGTCATCGCGGCGTTTGATGATCTGGCCGGTGGACTCGAGGAATGTCCGCGCGGCTGCTCCCATGACGAGCCGGATTGTGCGCTCGATGCCTTCGTCGGCGACGACCAACATCTGCAGGCGCGCTTAGCATCGCTGCGGCGACTCCTCGCGAGCGGCAGCACGATGGACGACGTATCCGCGGACTAGCTAGCAAGCGCTCCAAAGACCGGCGCCCTCGGCCTGTGCAGCGCGTTCGGCCGCGGCCATCTCGTCCTCGAACTTCGCGCCCTTGCTGTACGGGTACTCCTCGGCGAACCCCTCGCGCACGAGCAGCTCGTTGAGCATCAGGTCAGGGCTCAGCCAGACATAGGCGAGCGTGCGGTCGTACTTGTCCGTCATCCCCGACACCGGGTCGTACTCCAGCCATACCTGCTGACCCTCGAGCAACTCTTTCGCCCGCGCCGACGCCTCCGGACCGAAGCACTCCACGGGCCGATCGGGCGCGACGGTCTCGGGGGTGTTGATGCCGATCAGTCGTACGACGATCTCCTCACCCCCGCGCATGACACGCACGGTGTCACCGTCGACCACGCGGACGACGTCGTACGGACCCTGCTGCACGCCCGTCGACATCGACGCATCGTCACCTCCGCAGGAGGTGAGGGCGAGGAGAAGGAACGCGGCTGCAGGAAGAAGAAGGCGCCGACTCATGAGCCGGTGAGCTGCTGACCGATGCCTTGCCAGACCATCTCGGCTCCGGTGTGACCCGTGCGCACAACCCACCCGGTAATGATGAGAGACCCCGCGATCACGACGACCGCGAGAATCTGAATACCGAGATTGCGGGGGCCACGCCGATCGAGCAGCCACAGCGCGAGGACGAGAACAAAGAAGCCCGCGGCCGCGAAGGGCAGCAGGTCACCCGCCTGCAGGTGGTCCTCACTCACGCCGACGGTCTCGGCGAGTTGCTGGCCACTGAGCTTCGCCAGAACGGCCGTCACTGCGCCTACCCCGGCGACGGCCGTGACCAGCGGACCGAAGCGAATTGAGAAGCGGGCGGAGAAGCCCATGACGATCGCCCCGAGGGCCGCCAGAGGCAGCAGGACGATTGGGGCATGAACCATGAGCGGATGTGCGGGCAGACCGAAGAGCGTCTCCATCTGCCCAGACTAGGCAACTCGGTAGCGTGAGACCTGTGACGACACCCGACGATCTCTCTTTGGCCCTCGAACTCGCCGACCGGGCCGATGAGATCACCCTGCGACATTTCCGGCAACCCGACCTGGTCGTGGAATCGAAGGCCGACCAGACCCCGGTCACCGAAGCCGACCGCGCGACCGAGGAACTACTTCGAGGGATCCTGGCCGAACGCAGGCCAGCCGACGCCATCGTCGGCGAAGAGTTCGGTGGTGACGTCGGCACGGGTCGGCGCTGGATCATCGATCCGATCGACGGGACCAAGAACTACCTGCGTGGGGTGCCCGTCTGGGCGACGCTCATCGCACTCGCCGACGGCGATTCCATCGAGGTCGGCGTGGTGAGCGCGCCCGCGCTCGGGCGGCGCTGGTGGGCGGCCCGGGGTGAAAGCTCGTGGACGCGCGGCCTAGAGGATGCGCAGCCGCGCCGCAACACCGTGAGCATGGTCGACCGTCTAGACAAGGCGTCCTTCTCCTTCAGTGACGGCGAGGACTGGCCGGCCGGTGGCCTCGCCCGCATGATGGATGCGACGTGGCGCAGCCGTGCGTATGGGGACTTCTGGTCGCACATGATGGTGGCCGAAGGGGTCGTCGATGTGGCCGCCGAGCCGGTGCTCAACATCTGGGACGTCGCCGCGCTTGTTCCCATCATCGAGGAGGCCGGTGGACGCATCACCGCGATGGACGGCGGCGAGCTCATGACCGGCGAAGGCGGACTGACGACGAACGGCGTACTCCACGA
This sequence comes from Candidatus Nanopelagicales bacterium, assembly GCA_038108715.1. Lineage (GTDB taxonomy): Bacteria > Actinomycetota > Actinomycetes > S36-B12 > S36-B12 > Mxb001. The sequence goes on from JAYNIC010000265.1 coordinate 2,387, forward strand.
GGAAGTCCTGCGCACCATCCACGGCTGACATCAGCCGCGCCGCCACCACACGACCGATTCCGTTCGCTTGGTCTCGACGAAGCCGCATCGAAGCAGGACGCCGATGCTGGGCTCGTTGCCGATGTCCGTTTCGGCGACCACCGCGCTGACACCCCGCCCAAGTGCCTGTTGAACCAACGCCTGCACCGCCTCGGTGGCGAGCCCCCGCCCCCGCGCCATCTCCACCCGGCCGTAGCCGAGCTCGACGACGCCTTCGTCACTTGGCGCGCCCTTGAATCCCGCTCCGCCGATGAGCAACCCTGTGGCGAGTTCGCGCACCTGCCAGGGTCCCCACTCCCCTGCCTCGAGATCGCCATCCGCAACCAGCCGTGCCATGACCAGGTCGCCGAGCGTGGGGTAGCCCTCAGCGGCGTCGGGGGGCTCCTGCGAGAGCAGGGCGGCCCAGT
>JAYNIC010000266.1:0-633 GCA_038108715.1 Candidatus Nanopelagicales bacterium
CATCCGCACAGTGGGTGTTGAGGCCGCGTCGTCGAGGTCATGTCGGCATGTGGCATGGTCAACGTCCATTCGATTCCGCCCGATGTCACGTCGGCAGGCCCCACGTCAATCAAGGTGAGCACGTGCAGCACCCCCCACGCAGCCGCGGCCTGGACGAGTGCAGCCGACGCGACGGTTCGCAGACCTTGCTCGAGTTGAACGGCGACACGTGACCAGTGCCGATCGGCATCGACCCGATGCAGATCACGACAGCGCAGGCACCCGGTGCGACCGGGGAGGACCAGCGGCCCGACGCTCGCCTGAGCGCCATGCACGCTGATGGGCAGGTGGGGGACGTCGAGGGCGAGGGATTCGGTATCGACGGTGGATTCGGCATGCGGGAGTTCGCACAGGATCTGGCAGTCGATCCGTCGTGCGATGCGCCGACCTTTGAGCGACGTCGAGCGCACCGTCTGGGCGCTGACGATGCCGCCAACACCGGATGCGGTCAGGAGTGCACCGACGGCTTCGGCGACCGGGCCACTGCCGGCGATGGCAACACGGGCGCTCAAACGGCCGGCCATGACGTCATCGGCACGCTGAGCTTGCCCGTAGGCGTGCCGGATGGCGGATCTCTCGACGGCCAGGCGAGCG
>JAYNIC010000266.1:643-2832 GCA_038108715.1 Candidatus Nanopelagicales bacterium
CTGGCGTCATCCAGGCCGCCGGTACCGGCGATGGACCGGAGCAGGCGGCGAGGCTGCGCGCGGCCGAGTCCTTGGGCTTCGGCCCGGGCAAGGGCCTCATCCAAGGTCCACTGGCCCTGCAGGGTGAGCAGCCAGGCGATCAGCTCGTGGTGGACGTCGTTCACCTGAACTCGCCGTACGCCGTCGCCGACAACGACGGATGAGTCGGTGCGCCAGGCGAGGGTGACGTCGTCGCGCCACCAGGGCCGGTGTGGCAGGGAGGAGCTCACCGGGGGACTGTGCCACGGGATAGGGACTCGCCGCCTCGCTCATCCACAGGAGCCGTGGCCGCAGGCTAGTCCCGGCCGCAGAAGTCCACGGCGAAGGCTGCCAAAGTTTGCGCGCAGGCGATGACATCGCGCACGTCAACCCACTCATCAGGGGAGTGGGCCGCGGCACTCTCGCCGGGGCCGAACTGCACTGTCGGGATCCCAGCGCCCACGAGCAGTCGAAGGTCAGAGCCGTAAGGCCCGCCGTAGGTCTCCGGTGGGGGATGGCCGAGCGTCGCGTGCAGCCGCCCGAGTCGATCAATGAAGGCAGCGCCGGGGTCGGTGCGGCCGGAAGCGAACTGGCCGCCCCACCATTCGACGACCACCGGATGCTCGGCCAGCCAGGGATCCGCCGCACACGCCTGCGCAACGGTCGCCTCCAGATCGGCGCGGGCCTGCTCGGGCGCCTCGTCCAGAGCAACACCGAGCCGTCCTTCGGCGACGAGGAGGTCGGGCACGGTCGAAGCCCAATCGCCGGCTTGCACGGTCCCGATCGACAAGGGATATGCGACCGGCCAACGTCGCATGAGCGGGTCTACCTCGAGATTGCGGCGCGCCTCTAGATTCTGCAGCGCCTGCAGGATCGGCACGAACTTCTCGATCGCGCTCACCCCCTCGGTGCGCCGTGATGCGTGCGTGGCCTTACCGGGCACGCGCAGTCGGAAGGTAAGTGCGCCACCGTTGGCGGGAATGAGATCGAGGTCGGTCGGTTCCGGGACGATGCAGGCGTCGGCGGTGAGCCCGGCGTCGGTGAGTGCGTAGGTCCCGAGGCCGCCATCCTCCTCGCCGCTGACGGCCGCCAGCACAATGTCACCGCGTAGGCGTATGCCGGCGTTTCGGATGGCGCGTACAGCGAACCACATGGCAGCGACGCCGCCCTTCATGTCACAGGTGCCTCGACCGATGAGGCGGTGACCGGCACGACGTGGTGTGAAGGGGTCGCTGGACCACGCGGTGATATCACCGGGCGGGACGACATCGGTGTGCCCGAGGAGCAGGAGGGTGGGGCCACCACCGGCTCCGGGTAGCCGAGCCGTTACCGCTCGAGCTTCGGTGCGTTCGACCTCCATGCCGGGGAATCCCGGCTGGGTGCCTAGTCGAGCGACGTCGATGTCCCAGGCGTCCACATCGAACCCGTCTGTCCGCCACTCGTCCTCGCAGAACCGCTGGACGTCGACTTCGCCGTCGGTGCCCCCCATAGAGGGAATGGCCACCAAACGTTCGACGGCGCCGACGACACCAGGGCCGTCGACGCCGTCGATCACGTCTGCAAAACCGCTGCGGTCAACCATCTGGGGTCACCCGTGCGGCAGGGTGTTGGTTCAGGCCTTGCCCAGAATGCGGGTCACCTTGGTCCCGCACACCGGGCAGATGCCCTTGGCGAAACGACGACCATTGGTCTCTTCAACATTTCCGGTGAACTCGCGCTTCTCCTTGCACTTCACGCAGTACGCCTCACCCGTGTACGACTCGGCCATGGGCCGTCCTCCTCGTCTCGTGCCCGCGAGGCGGCGCCTCGATCGGGGCCCCCAGGGGCGGGGGCGCCGCCCTAGGGGCGGTGCCGCTCCAAAGTGGGGCGGCGTCGCCACCCTAGGACAGATGGGTGCCCCAAGGGGGCATGGAGGGGCGGCGGCACGCCGAATCCACAGGATTTCGCCGCAAATATCGCCCAAATCGGACCATTTCGCTATCTTCCCTGAGGGTGGGCCGCTTCATGGGGGTCCGCCGCAGTCTCCATTGCGGCGGGCCGGGTAAACGCCTTCCCGCGACTGTCCGCCGTTTCCCGACCGTTCTTGGGGTTTCGTGGCGCTCTCAACCCCAACAACGGTCGGGAAACGCTCGCGATGCGCATCACGTGCGAAGGAAGCCATTCGGCGCGGG
>JAYNIC010000267.1:0-2805 GCA_038108715.1 Candidatus Nanopelagicales bacterium
GGGCCACCCTTCGGCCCCTCGTAGCGGACGATGACAACGTCGCCAGCCTGGATGGTGTCGTCGGCGAGGGCGACCATCGCGGCCTCCTCACGATCGAACACGCGCGCGGTGCCCTCGAAGACCTGAACCGGTACGCCGGCCGTCTTCACCACAGCGCCCTCGGGCGCCAGGGAGCCGGACAGAATCGTGATCCCTCCCGTCGTGCCGAGGGGACGATCAACGTGCCGCACGACGTGGCCGTCCGGCGCCGGCGGATCGACCATCGCGAGGTTCTCCGCCACGGTGTGCCCGGTCACCGTGAGGCAGTCGCCGTGCAGTAGGCCCTCGTCGAGAAGCACCTTCATGACGACCGGGACTCCCCCGACACGATCGAGATCGAACATGACGAACTCGCCGAAGGGCTTGAGATCGGCCAGAAGCGGCGTGCGGTCGCTGATTCGCTGGAAGTCATCGAGGTCCAACTCGAACCCAGCCTCGTGCGCGATGGCCGGCAGGTGCAGGACGGAGTTCGTCGAACCGCCGAGCGCCATGACGACCGTGATGGCGTTCTCTATGGACTGGCGTGTGATGATGTCTCGCGCAGTGATGCCCTGTCGGATCATCTCGATCACGGCCCGGCCGGAGTCGCGGGCGAGGACTTCGCGTCGGGCGTCCACCGCAGGTGGCGACGACGAGCCGGGCAACGCCATACCCATGGCCTCGGCCGCGCTCGCCATGGTGTTGGCCGTGTACATGCCGCCGCACGTGCCCGCGGTTGGGCACACCGCCCGCTCGATCCGATCGAGGTCCTCATCGGACATCAGGCCACGCGCATTGGCACCCACCGCCTCGAACGACGTCACGATATTGACGGTGTGCTCTTTCCCGTCGGACAGGCGCACCTTGCCCGGCAGCAGCGACCCGGCGTAGAGCAGGACACTGGCCACATCGAGTCGAGCAGCCGCCATCATCATCGCCGGGATCGACTTGTCACAGCCCGCGAGTGTCACCATGCCGTCAAGTCGCTCGGCCTGCATCACCGTCTCCACCGAGTCCGCGATGACCTCGCGGCTGACGAGCGAGAAGTGCATGCCCTCGTGCCCCATGGAGATCACGTCGGAGACGGTGATCGTGCCGAATTCCATGGGGAATCCGCCGCCCGCGCGAACACCATTGGCTACCTCGCTCGCCACGTCACGCAGAGACATGTTGCAGGGAGTGATCTGGTTGAACGAGGAGGCGATTCCGATCTGGGGCTTGTCGAAGTCGTCGTCGCCCATGCCCAATGCGCGCAGCATGCCGCGATTCGGTGATCGATCACGGCCCTGGGTAGCCAGGGAACTGCGGGGGGTCAGCGAAGTGCCGGACGATGTCATGGCCACAACAATAGGATCAACACCGGGGCAAAGCCGAAGGAGCAGAGAATGGACTTCACCACGCTCATCACCGTCAATGAGCTGCGTGAACACCTCGACGATCCCCACCTGGTGATCCTCGACGCACGGTTCACCCTGGACGATGAGCAGTGGGGAAAAGCGGTGTACGCCGAAGGACACATCCCCGGGGCGCATCAGGCGGATACCGCGGACGACCTCGCCGGGCCGATCATCACCGGCGTCACCGGTCGACGTCCCTTCCCCGACCCAGCCGACTTCGCCGCGACGCTCAGCGCCTGGGGAATCGACGACTCGACCCAGGTCGTCGCTTACGACGCCGACGGCGGGCTCATGTCCGCTGCACGCATCTGGGTGATGCTGCGCTGGATGGGGCATGATCGCGTCGCCGTCCTCGACGGTGGCTGGCAGGCCTGGCTCGCCGCAGATGGGCCTGTCGAGCGCGCCGTTCCGACTCCCACTCCCCGCACCTTCACCCCTCGACTGCGCCCGGAGGTTCTCGCCGATGTGGACGAGGTTGATGCGGCCCGGCAACGCCCGCTCACCTGCGTATTCGATTCACGAGGGGCGGAGGGCTATCACGGCGGCGGGGTGTACCACGATCCGGTGCGCGGTCACATCGCCGGAGCCGGCCTGGCCGACCGCGCCCACACCCTGACCGACGGCAAGTACTACCGCTCCCCGGAGGAGTTGCGCGAGCACTATGTCGAACTGATCGGCGACCAGTCCCCTGAGGACATCATCTTCTACTGTGGCTCCGGTATCACCGCGGCACAAAATGTGCTCGCGATGACCGTCGCTGGCCTGCCTGGCTCCCGGATGTACGTCGGTTCCTGGAGTGAGTGGATCACCGACCCTTCGCGGCCGGTCGAGTTGTGAGCGCCCGCTACCGGTACGCCCTCATCGGGACCGGCTTCTTCGCGCAGAATCATCTGCATGCCTGGGCAGAGATGCCCGAGGTCGAACTCGTCGCCGTGTGCGATGTCGACGAGGAGCGCTTGGCCGCCGCCGCCGCGCAGTTCGGTGGCACGCCGTATGCCGATGCGGGCGAACTGCTGCAGAACGAGGACGTCGACTTCATCGATATCGCCACAACTCCGCCGACACATCGCATGATGGTCGAACTCGCTGCCGAGCACGGAGTCGCCGCCCTGTGCCAGAAGCCCCTCGCGTGGGAGATGGCGGATGCCCGGGCAATGGTGGACGCGATGAAAGCGAAGAATCTGCCCTTCATGGTGCACGAGAACTTCCGCTTCCAGTATCCGATGCGACGCATCAAGGCGCTCCTGGACAGTGGCGCGATCGGACGGCCGTTCTTCGGCCGGATGAGCTTCCGCACCGACTTCGACTGCTACTCCAATCAGCCGTGGCTCGTCGACAGCGAGCGCATGATCATCGTCGATGTGGCGGTGCACCTCTTTGATCTCGCACG
>JAYNIC010000268.1:0-844 GCA_038108715.1 Candidatus Nanopelagicales bacterium
CATAGGGACTTTCGACGTGCTTGCCGCTGAAGACGGAGGGGAACACGCGCAGGAAGGTGCGCGTCGGCACCCCACCGAGCCAGGTGACATCAAGCAGACCATCGTGTGGTTGCGCGTCGGGGCACACCCGCATGCCTCCGCCATACGACGGCCCATTGCCCACCGCGACAAGCATGGCGGTTCCGCCGACCTCGCGGTCGTCAAGTTCTGCGCGGTAGGGCACCGGTCGAAAAGTGCGCAACTCGGCCAATATCGCGGCTACGTAACGGGCCTTACCCGTGGGCCAGCGCATTCGGTTGGCGCGCTCGTTGACGAGGGAGTCGAAACCTGTGGAAAGCACGCCGAGGAAGTACTCGTCGGCCTCCACGCATTCCACGCGTCCGACGTCGACATCCTGGATCTGTCCGGTAAGCGCGACCTGGACCGCAGCCGCGATGTCACCGAGTGGGATGCTAAAGGTGCGCGCGTTGTCGTCCCCGGTGCCGGTAGGAATGATGGCCAGCGCGGTCGCCGACCCGACGAGCGGTTGCACGGCTGCGTGCACGGTCCCGTCTCCGCCCATGACGGCGACCCGCTCGGCCCCTTCGTCACGCGCCTGAGCGACGTACCGGCCAATGTCCTCCGGCCCAGCGGTCTGACGTACGACGTACGTGACCCCCTGGGAAACGAGGGCAGTCTCCACGTCCGGTAGCAAGCGTGCAGCCCGGCCGCGGCCCGCGGTGGGGTTCACGACCACCGTGAGCGTCATCGGCTAGGCATCCTCGTGCAGATCGAGCGGCGAGGCCTCGTCATCGTCCCACTCCGAGTAGTCGCCTCCACCCTTTCGTGCCCGACGTCGATCATT
>JAYNIC010000268.1:854-2780 GCA_038108715.1 Candidatus Nanopelagicales bacterium
CCGATCGCGACGCTCATCAGGAGCAGGATCGGGGCCGCGAGCAGGACCATGTTGATGGGATCTCCGGTCGGAGTCGCCACGGCTGCGAAGATGCATGTCGCGAAGATGATCCAGCGCCACCACGACAGCAGGCGACGGCCGGTGAGGATCCCCGCGAAGTTCAGCGCGACGAGCATCAGCGGTGCGAGGAAGCCGACGCCAAAGACGATCACCATGCGGATGAAGAACGACAGATAACGATCGACGGCGACGATGTTCTCGACATTTTGCGGCGTGAATCCGAACAGGATCTCCAGACCGTACGGCAGAACGACGTACGCCAACGCTACTCCTGACGCGAAGAGCGGCACGGCCACGGCGACAAAGGCCAGTGCCCAACGTCGTTCGTGTCGATGCAGGCCAGGAGTCACGAAGCGCCAGAGTTGATAGAGCCAGACAGGCGACGACAGGAGAAGTCCGGTCAGTGCGGCGATCTGCAGTTGCAGGATGAAGGGATCGGCCACTCCAGTGAGGGCGAGGGTGACGTTGCGCCCCTCGGCCCGCGCCTGCTCGACTACGTCATTGAAGGGGGCTGAGAGCCATTCGAAGATGGCGTCGTAGTAGATCCAGCCGACCACCATTCCGGCGATGAGTGCAAGGCCAGCCTTGACCAGACGGCTACGAAGCTCGCGTAGATGCTCGACAAGCGGCATCGAAGAGTCGGCAGACTTCTTGCGTCCTCGCCGACCCGATCCGGTCTCAGGTGGTGCGGCCACCGATCACGACTCGGTGCGCTCCGCCTGCGGCGGCGCAGGGGTGGACTCAGCCGGGGCCGGTGGCAGCGAGGTCGGCGGCGTGGTCGAGGACGCAGGCGGAGCGTCGTCTACGACGTCGTCTGCGTCATCGGCACTGAGTTCCTTGGTCTCGGCCTTGAAGATCCGCAGGGAGCGGCCCATACCGCGTGCCACGTCAGGCAGCCGCTTTGCGCCGAAGAGCAGCAGGATGATGAGGACGAGGATGAGGATCTCCGGCCCCCGGAGGTTGAACGGCATGGCAGGTCACCTTTCGACTCGGGGCATCAGGACGGATGTCCGCTCGATCGTGGAGCCATGCTAACCCCTGAAACGGGCCTAGGGGCCCTCAAGCGGTCCTGAATGGGTCACGGGGCCTCCGAGAGCATGCGCTCCGCCTCACGAAGGACGACATGTCGGACGTCGGCCGGACCGACCACCTCAATCCGTCCACCCAGGCCGATCACGGTCCGAACCAGCCACGGGATGTCGGCGATGACCATGTGCACGGACATGCGGCCATCGGGCTCGGTCCGCGACTCGATCAGATCCGCAGTCTCGATGAACCACCGGGCCTGCGGTTCAATCCGCAGATGGACCACCGTCCCCTCCTCCGGGGTCACCGGCAGCGGGGTCACCTCAGGGTCGCGCGGGATCGCCGCCTCCCCGGGCTCCGCACTCAGGATTCGGTCGAGGCGGAATGTGCGCTGCGCCCCTGCTCGATGGCAGTACGCCGTCAGGTACTCATGACCTGCGTACTCCTGCAGGGCAACCGGCTCCACGACTCGTTCGGTGATCGCGTCCCGGGTCGCTCCGGCGTACCGCAGGGAGAGCGAACGTCCATCCTGCACCGCTGCCGTGACCGCAGCACGAACGCTTGCGTCTAGCGGATCGAGGACGATGGTGGCGTCCGGTGGAGCGATGCGATCGGCCAGTGCCTCTTCGAGGCGCGCTGTCACAGATGCCACGGTGCCGAGATCTCCCGCGCCCGGAACGTTCGCGAGGAGGCGTAACCCAACGAGGAGAGCCATAGCCTCATCAGAGGTCAAACGCAGGGGGCGCTGCAGAGTCTGAGGGTCGATGACATCGATGATTCCGTCGTCCTCCCAGAACTGAATGTCGATCAGTTGGTCGGGGCCGTGACCGGGGAGACCGC
>JAYNIC010000269.1:0-2426 GCA_038108715.1 Candidatus Nanopelagicales bacterium
GTGAGACCCGTCGTACGAAGCCGGCCAATAATCCAGCGCGAGCAGGCGATCTAGGCCAGCGGCGATCGCCGCCGGATCGACGGACGGCAGATAGACGCGGTGGGCGACGTCCATGATGTTTTCGCGTTCGGTGTGGGACGTGAACATGTCCAACGTGATCAGGCCGCCGTGCAGCGCATCCTCGAGGTCATGAACGGAATAGGCGACGTCGTCGGCCCAGTCCATCACCTGTTCCTCCAGGCAGGTCCGATCTTCCGGGGCACCCTCGCGAAACCAGTGGAAGATCTCGGCGTCGTCGGCGTAGTAGCCGAACTTGCGCCGCTTGTCATCCTTCGCTGGTACCTCATCCGTCGACGGGTGCGGGCCAGCATCCAAGCGACGGGGCCAGGGGTACTTGCATGAGGCATCCAGCGAGGCTCGGGTGAGGTCTAGGCCCACACTGCGTCCGGTGGCGGGGTCGAGCACCTTGGCCTCCAGGCGCGTCATCACCCGCAGGGTCTGGGCGTTGCCTTCGAATCCGCCGATCCGATCGGCAAGTCGATCGAGTTCGCCCTCACCGTTGTGCCCGAAGGGCGGATGGCCAAGGTCGTGAGCGAGCCCGGCCACGTCGACCAGGTCCGGATCGCAGCCGAGGGAGGCGCCCATCTCGCGAGCGATCTGGGCAACCTCGAGGGTGTGGGTCAGTCGCGTGCGGGGGAAGTCGGCGGCCCCGGCCACGAGGACCTGCGTCTTGGCCGCCAGCCGACGTAGGCCGGCCGAATGCAGCACCCGCGCACGATCGCGGGCGAACGGGGAGCGGCGACTGCTGCCGTCCTCGACCCACCGCTCAACGTCAGCGGGGGTATATCCCGCAGGAATGCTCACGCCCCGACCCTAAAGGACGCCCCCGCTCCATTCAGCGCGAGTCGGAGCCACGACCCCCCAGTGCCGCCCGCCCGGCTTCGAGCCGGGCGATCGGCACGCGGAAGGGTGAACACGAGACATAGTCGAGGCCGACCTCATTGAAGAAGTGCACCGAATCCGGATCGCCGCCGTGCTCGCCACACACGCCGCATTTGAGCTTGGGTCGCACCTGCCGCCCCTTCTCCACGGCCATGCGGACGAGCGCACCCACACCCTCCCGATCGATGGACTCGAACGGGCTTACGCCAAAGACACCGCGCTCGAGGTAGGTCGAGAAGAACGCCGCTTCGACGTCGTCGCGGCTGAAGCCCCAGGTCGTTTGCGTGAGGTCGTTGGTGCCGAAGGAGAAGAATTGGGCGGCCTCGGCGATCTGCCCTGCGGTGAGCGCCGCACGCGGCAATTCGATCATGGTGCCGATCGGGAACTTCAGGGTGCAGCCGTTCGCGTCGGCGACCTCGGCCAATACTCGCGTCGCCTCTTCGGTCACGAGTTCCAACTCCTGAATGGACCCGACCAGCGGAATCATGATTTCCGCCCTGGGATCGCCACCCAACTTCTGGCGCAGGCACGCAGCCTCGGCGATCGCGCGCACCTGCAGGGCGAACAGACCAGGCAGGACCAGTCCGAGGCGAACACCGCGCAAACCCAGCATCGGGTTCTGCTCATGCAGTCGGTTGACGGCCTGCAGCACGCGCAGGTCCGACTCGTGACTCTCCCCGCGCTCCTCCGCCAGCGCGACGCGCACCGCAATATCGGTGAGATCGGGCAGGAACTCGTGCAGCGGCGGGTCGATCAGGCGAATCGTGACCGGCAGGCCGTCCATCGCTTCGAGGATGCGGATGAAGTCCTTTCGCTGCAGTGGCAGCAGAGCCTGTAGCGCTGCCTCCCGCTCCTGATCATCCTTGGCCAGGATGAGGCGCTCGACGTACTTCTTGCGATCGCCAAGGAACATGTGCTCGGTGCGCAGCAGGCCAATGCCCTCCGCTCCCATCCGCCGAGCCCGCGCCGCATCAGGCGCCGTGTCCGCGTTGGCGCGAACCAGCATCCGACGGGACCGATCCGCGTGGCGCATGATGCGGTCCACCGCCTTGATGAGGTCGCGTGTGGCGTCGTCGGCATCTTGCAGCGCCGAAGCGACGCCCTCCTCGAAGTAGCGCACGACCGGGCTGTCGACGACGGGCACCGAGCCGGCATAGACCGCGCCACTGCTGCCATCGATGGAGACGACCTCACCCTCGGCAATGACCTTGCCCGACGGCGTCGTGATCCTGCGGTTGACCGTGTCCACATCAAGTTCCTCAGCGCCGCAGACCGCGGTCTTGCCCATGCCGCGGGCGACCACAGCGGCGTGCGACGTCTTGCCGCCTCGGCTGGTGAGGATCCCGGTCGCTGCCACCATGCCCGCGAGATCGTCCGGGTTGGTTTCGCGACGCACCAGGATGACGTGATGGCCGGCCTCGGTCCAGTCGACCGCGGTCTTGGAGTCGAAGACCACCTGGCCGACCGCCGCACCAGGGGAGGCG
>JAYNIC010000269.1:2436-2779 GCA_038108715.1 Candidatus Nanopelagicales bacterium
GGTGAGCAGCTCGTTGTCACTGGCGTCAGCGAATCGCGGGAACATCAGCTGCGCCAGTTGCGCACCGCTCACACGCCGCAGGGCCTCGTCCATGTCGATGATGCCCTCGTCGACGAGTTGGACGGCGATCCGGAAGGCGGCGGCCGCGGTGCGCTTGCCAACGCGGGTCTGCAGCATCCAGAGCTTGCCGCGCTCGACGGTGAACTCGATGTCGCACAAGTCCTGGTAGTGCAGCTCCAGGCGACGCATGATGTCGAGCAGTTCTTCGTATGATTCTGGGTCACGCTCACCGAGTTCGGCGAGACTGAACGTGTTGCGGATGCCGGCGACGACATCCTCACCC
>JAYNIC010000270.1:0-2689 GCA_038108715.1 Candidatus Nanopelagicales bacterium
GTCGAAGAGGCGGCTGCGGCGCTGCACATCAGCGATCGTCACCTTCGCCGCCTGGTCCGGCAGGAGACCGGCAAGTCGCCGCGGGAAGCCGCATGACATCTCGCCGGTTTGCTCGACTTGTCACCACGTCAATCCGCACACCGTGGCGACCGATCGGCGTTATCGCGGATGAGGACGGCGTCGTGATTGCCTCGTGGTTCGGCGAGGCCCGCGCCTCGGACATCGCCCATGTCGATCCAGCGACAGCACGTCGAGTCCGCAGCATCGATGGAGTCTCAGATGCGGTACAGGCCTGGATCGATGGCGACGTAGACGCGATCCTCACGGTGCCCGTTGATCAGCCCGGAGGTGACTTCCAGCAGGCTGCGTGGGCGGCAATGCGCGACGTACCGGGGGGCACCACGGTCTCCTACGCCGAACTTGCGGCGATGGCCGGCAATCCGCGTGCGGTGCGGGCGGCGGGCACGGCGTGTGCGGTGAACCACGTTGCGCCGTTCGTGCCCTGCCACCGAATCGTGCACACCGACGGGTCGATCAGCGCGTACGGATTCGGCCCTGAACTCAAGGTGCTCCTCCTCGAACACGAGGGCGCAATCCTGTAGGGCCTTCGCCCTCATTGGGTGGGCGAACATTCTCCCCAGGGGGGCCTCGATGAGCAGGGCGGCCTAGATGATGGTGATGGTCACAGTGCTGCCGTAGGGCAGCAGCGTCCCGCCGGCGGGGTCTTGCGAAATGACCCGGCCAAGTGGCGTGATCGGCGGTTCGTTCACGTCGACGTTGAAGCCGAGGTAGACCAACGTGTCGATGGCGTCCTGCTTGAGCATGTCGACCAGGTATGGCACCTCAACGGGCGGTGGACCCTTGGAGACGAGCAGTTCGACCGTGCTTCCAACATTGACCTTTTCGCCCTTGCCCGGCGTGGACGAGATAACGAGGTCCGCGGCGTACTCCGAAGAGAAGTCCTCCGTCACCGTCACCACGAGTCCGTCGGCTTCGAGTAGTGCGCGCGCTTCGTCGACCGGCGTACCCGCCAGGCCGGGAATCTTCACCGGCTTGGGACCTTTGGACACCACCAGGTCCACGACGCTGTCGCGCTTGAGTTCGGCACCTGCGGACGGATCTTGCGAGATGACATTGCCTATGGGCACGGTCGCATCCCACTCTTCGCTTACCGATCCCAGCGCCAGGTTGGCGTCTTCGAGCGTCGTCGTCGCTGCGGCAAGGGGGGCTCCGCGGACGTCGGGTACGGCGTAACGTTCGGGCCCGAGCGACAAGACGACGGCGACCGATGTCTGGGCGGCAACCGTGGTCCCCGGCTCGGGGTCGGCGGAGATGATGAGACCGGCATCAACGGTCTCGCTGTACTCCTCGCCGGCCACGGTCAATGTGAGCTCGACCTGCTTGAGCGCGGTCGAGGCTTCGGATTCGGTCAGGCCGATGATGCCCGGTACGTCGACCTGCTTGCCCGGGCCTTCGGCGAGGTACCAGCCAGCTGCCGCAGCGCCTCCGGCCGCGAGCAGCAGCAGGACGATCGCGATGATCCAGCCGCGTCCCCGGCGTCGCCGACGCGGCGGTTGCCCCCCGGTGGTCGCACCGGGCTGAACCGGTCGCGCTGATACGGCCGGCGCCGGCGTCACGCCCGCGGCGGCGGCCAGCGCCAGTTCCTCGGTGACGATGAGCGTGTCCTGAGTCTCCTTCGCCAGTGGCGTCGGGGGCGGCAGGGTCTTGCGGACGCGTCGCACGTCGGCCAGGAAGGCGCGGCAGTCGGGGTAGCGCATCGCGGCGTCGCGCCGCGTGGCGGTGCCCACCAGGGCGTCGATGTCCGGAGGGATGTCGCCGCGAATGCTCGAAGGCGCGGGTACATCGACGTTGACGTGCTGGTAGGCCACCGTGAGCGGGTTCTCCGCGGCAAAAGGCACTTGGCCGGTGACCATCTCGAACAGGCAGATGCCCGCACCGTAGACATCCGAACGCGCGTCTGCCTCGCCACGCTCGACATGTTCGGGGGAGAGGTAGGCGACGGTACCGATCAGCATTCCTTGGGTGGCACTTGTCACATTGGTGACCGCTCGCGCGAGACCGAAGTCGGTGACCTTCACTCGTCCGTCGTCAGAGATCAGGATGTTCTCCGGCTTCACGTCGCGGTGCACGAACCCTGCATCGTGCGCGGCCGCAAGCGCCTCGAGCACCGGGTCGATGATCGTCAGGGCCTGCGCGGGGCTGAGCACGTGGAACTCGCGAAGGACGTCGCGCAATGTGCGCCCGGGGACGTACTCCATCGCGAGGTAGGGCAGCCCATCGGCTTCACCCTGATCGAACACACTCACGACGTGGGGGTGACTGAGTTGGGCCGCGGCCCGCGCCTCGCGACGGAATCGGGCGACGAAGTCCGGATCCTCCGCCAGGGCCGCGTTCATGATCTTCATCGCCACCGGGCGATCGAGCCGCTCATCGACCGCCTCGTAGACCGCGGCCATGCCGCCGCGGGCGATTCGACGCACGATGCGGTAACGGCCATCGACGAGGGTGCCGACGAGGGGGTCCGTTGGCGTCGCAGGCATCGGCTGAGTGGGTGAATCCATCGTGAGCCTGAGTCTAGGTGGGGGGTGGGGTGGAACGCCGGATGCCTTTTGCCCGGCGGGTCGGCAAAGCCGCCCCTGTCGGGCTTGCCGGCGGGTCGGCAAAGCCG
>JAYNIC010000271.1:0-2687 GCA_038108715.1 Candidatus Nanopelagicales bacterium
ACTGTGCACCTCCACTGTCTGCCCGCGAACACATCCACACCAGTGTCACATGACGACTTCCGGCTGTCCTGCCCAGCGCCGGACGCCTACGGACCTTCGCCCCTGATCCGGCGCCGAAAACGGACCTACCGTGGAATCAGTCACCCACGTGGGACGGGAGGCGCACCATGCACATCATCAGCACCGCCATATCCGCGCTCGCGATCGGCTTGGTGGCAACACTCGCCCCCGCTGCGGCCGTCCAGGCAAGTGGGCCCGCCGCACCAGCAGCGACCGCCTACACGGTCTCGCTCAAGGCCCCCTCACGGTCGATGACCTACACCGAGGCCACCTTCAGTTTCACCGCATCACCAGCGGCCAAGGCCGCGGGCCTGAGGGTCGGCCTGCAGGTGCGCAGCAACTCCCTCGGCTGGTACACGACCAAGCGCGCCACCCTCGATGCCAACGGCACGGCCACCATCGCGCTCACCCGCAAGTCCACCGGCAAGGTCGACTACCGCGCCGCTCTCTACTCTCCGGGCGGCCGGGTGCTCGCCTACTCCAAGCGCACCACGGTGACGTGGACCGCGTTGAAGTACGCCGTCTCGCTCCGCTGCGACAAGTCCGCCAGCGAGATCCGCGTCGACGTCCCATGCACCATCACGGTGACACCTGCGGTACGTCGTACCGGCCTGGTCGCGCGCTTCCGGGTGATGGGGATGAACAGTTGGGTCTACTTCGACTCCTTCAAGCTCCCTGCTTCCGGAGTCATCAACACCGACGTTGAGGGCTACCAGCCGGGGGTCGGCAAGTATCAGGTTGTCCTAGTGCGATCGGGGAAGGTACTGGCGGAGTCGAACACCTTCAGCATCGCCTACTCGGCCGACCATTCCGGCACGACCGGGGCGCCATCCTTCGCCGCGGAGCGCTCGGCGGCCTCAAGCATCGCAACGACGCGACGTGACTGCTCCGCCGTCACCGTCATCGGCATGCCGCTGAGGAGTCGTTCGGCCAATTGACGGTGAAATTCACCCGGCTCTGCTGGCAACCCGGGTACCTGTGCCACCCGACCATCCGGCCCGTGCAGCCACACCTCCGGCGGTGAGTCAGCCGGCGCCAGGACATCCTCGTCCAGGGTGCCGATCGGCGTTCGGGCGATGACCCGCTCACGGCGCCAATCGCCAATGACGCCGCCGCCAGTCCCCGCCAGGTACCAGCGTGGCTTCAGCGCCGCGGCCAGGTCCGAGTAGATGAAGGTCGCCTCGCGGCCATCGGCGTAGTGCAGAGTCATCCGAGCATGGTCGGCGTTCGTCACGTCATGCCAGGTTCGCTTGTGATTGCGCGCCGTCACGGTAGCGACCTCCCCCGGCATCAGTTGGAGGATCTGGTCGACGATGTGGGAGCCCCAATCAAATAGCGCACCGCCCGAGACGTCAGCGTCCGAATGCCAGTAGTTGCATGGATGCTGATAGGCGCCCACGAACGCTTCAAGATGAAAGACCTCGCCGAGCTCGTCGGCTTCTATGAGATCCGCGATCGCTCGGAAGTCCGGGTCGAAGCGACGGTTCTGGTACACGACGAGCAACAGACCGGCTCGCTGCGCGGCATCGATGGCTGCGTCGCACTCGGCGACGGTGAGGGCCATCGGCTTCTCGAGTACGACGTGCTTGCCCGCTTCTAGCAGAGTGATCGCCCACTGCCCGTGGGTGTTGGGTGGCGTCGACACCACCACGAGATCGACGTCCGGGGCTGCGGTGACCTCGTCCGGATCGCTCGTCGTCCGGACGCCGGGGGTGAACTTCTGAGCCACCGCAAGCCGCTCGGGCGACAGGTCACAAACCAGGGACAATTCAAGTCCCGGTGTGGCGCCAATGGCGGCGGCGTGCTCATGACCGATAGCGCCGTATCCGAGTAGGCCCACCCGGATCGGCTCGGCCGCTTCGGTCGGTGGGGTCATGCCATGAAGCAGGCGGTGAACAAGGCGAAGGAACGGGCGCCGAGCCCAGGACTCCGGCTCCACTCCCACCGACATGACGGCGAGTCCGGATTCGGGATCCCAGCGGACCACGGGGAGTTCGGTGAAGGCGATATTTGCCGTCACGAGCACGTCCCCGGCCGCGTCGGTGAGAGCACGCACTCGATCGTTGATGTGAACGTCGTCACCGAGATCATCGGTCTGCGACCTCAGGCGCACCTCGTGACGTGGGCTCGCCTCGCCCTCAGCGGGAACGCCCGGGCCTACGACAAGCGTCGGCAGTCCCAAACGTGTGGCACCAACGCGAACGTCATCCCACGAGACGGATTCGGTGAGACACCACACGACAGCTTCGGCCTGATCCGACACGATCTCGATCCCGGCACACGACTCCCACGGGGCATCTCGCAATGCTTCAGCAAGGGGGGCTGCGGCGTCATCCACCATGAGTCGAACGCGGGTCACAAAACATCACCCTAGGCGAATTCGCCGCTCGCCACGACCCCGCACACGACGGGGCCTCCGGCCAGGCGTAGCGGCGGAGGGGGCCGGTACCGATGTGTGGCCCCCTCCGCCTAACAGCCCTAGCGCCGCGCGTAGATGATGGTGAAGCGGGCCCGAAGTCGGGCACCGGAGACGATGAGGCGGTACTTGTAGGCACCAACCGCCCACTTGCCCGACGAGGTGTAGGGATTGAATTCGAAGTAGCCAATGGAGTTGCAGTCGGCAACCC
>JAYNIC010000272.1:0-296 GCA_038108715.1 Candidatus Nanopelagicales bacterium
GTGCAGGCCCGTGCACCATGTGCGGTGCTCGGCTCGACGACGATCCCGGACATAGCCACGAGACCACCGACCCGCGCTGGGCAGCCCTCGGCGCATTGCTCGACGAAGAGAAGGACGATTGACGTGGCCGTTCCCAAGCGGAAGACCTCCCGCTCCAATACCCGGCACCGCCGTTCGCAGTGGAAGACATCCGCTCCCACGCTGGTGGCCTGCGCGCGCTGCGGTGAGTCGAAGCTCGCCCACACCGTGTGCCCTACCTGCGGCACATACGCCAAGCGTCTCGTTCTCGACGTCTG
>JAYNIC010000272.1:306-2665 GCA_038108715.1 Candidatus Nanopelagicales bacterium
GTCTGAGGCCGTGAGCGATCGCGGTGGCGCCCCGGCTGTCGATGCCGACTGCGCCGACGCGGTCGACGCTGGACTTCGGCGTGTCCTGAGTCTGGGGCCGAGCGCCCCCGTGCGTGCGGACACCCCTCTCCACCTTCTCGGTGTCGACTCCCTCGCCCTGGTGTGTCTGGGAGATGTCCTCAGTGAAGCTGGCTGGTTGCTCGACGAATCCAGGGCGCGGGCGGCCGCCACGGTCGCCGACCTGGCGAACGCCTGCGTGAGGGCCTCGTGACGCCGCGGGATCTGCTCGCTGACCATCTCGGGGGGTCACTCGCGCTCCTCGATCTTGCCCTCACCCACCGTTCCTACGCGTACGAGAATGGCGGGCTGCCAACCAATGAGCGGTTGGAGTTCCTCGGGGATTCGGTCCTCGGGCTCGTGGTCACCGAAACCCTCTACCGCAACTACCCCGATTGCGCCGAGGGTCAGCTGGCCAAGATGCGAGCGGCTGTCGTCAACTCGCGCGCACTCGCGGACGTGGCGCGCGATCTCGGCGTCGGAGACTGCCTCCTGCTCGGCAACGGCGAGGAGATCACCGGCGGTCGCGACAAGTCCTCGATCCTCGCCGACACTCTCGAGGCGCTCGTGGGGGCGGTCTATCTCGAGCGTGGACTGGCCGAGGCGGAGACGCTCATCCATCGCCTCTTCGACCCGTTGATCGAACGGGCCGCTGATCTCGGTGCGGGCCTCGATTGGAAGACGTCGCTGCAGGAACTCGCCGCTGGTCGTGGCCTCGGTGCCCCGGACTATGTGGTCGAGGAGTCCGGACCCGATCACGACAAACGCTTCGTGGCGCGCGCGGTGCTGGCCGACCAGGTGTACGGCGAGGGACTGGGCCGATCCAAGAAGGAGGCCGAACAGCAGGCTGCAGAGGAGGCCTACCGCTCCCTCGATGACATCGGCGACTGACGCGACCATGCCAGAGTTGCCCGAGGTTGAGGTGGTGCGGCGCGGGCTCGAACCCTATGTTCGAGGACGCCGCATTGATGGGGTGTCGGTCCATCACGACCGCGCGGTCCGCCGTCACCTTGCCGGCGAGCGCGACTTCATTGACACCCTGACCGGGCGTCACGTCGTGACAGTGAGCCGCCGGGGCAAGTATCTGTGGTTGCCTCTCGACGACGGTCGGGCGCTGGTCGCGCATCTGGGCATGAGCGGCCAACTGCTCCTGCCACCCCCGGACCAGTCGGACGAGACACACCTGCGCGTCCGCTTGTCCTTCGCCGACGCTGATCGCGACCTGCGCTTCGTGGACCAGCGCACCTTCGGCGGCCTGTTCGTCGACGATCTTGTCGATGATGGTGATGGTGGGGCGGTTCCTGCCTCGGTGGCGCACATTGCCCGCGATCCGCTCGACCCCAAATTCGACGACCGAGCGTTCTCCCGTGCCCTGCGGGCTCGGGACTCCGGAATCAAGCGAGCGCTACTCGATCAGTCGCTCATTTCCGGGATCGGCAATATCTACGCCGATGAGGCTCTGTGGCGAGCCCGCCTCCACTACGACCGAACCGCCCGAACCCTGAACGCTCGTCAGGTGGCTGAACTCCTCGGCCACGTCCGCGATGTGATGACCGAGGCATTGGCCGAGGGGGGTACGTCGTTCGACGACCTCTACGTCGACGTCAATGGATCCAGCGGCTACTTCGACCGTTCCCTTCAGGCCTATGGCCGCGAGGGCGAACCGTGCGAGCGCTGCGGTCGCCCCATCGTCCGCGAGCCCTTCATGAACCGCTCGTCCTACCGCTGTCCGACGTGCCAGCGACGGCCCCGGAGCGCCTAGTCCACCTGGCGGCCGCACCGTGGGTAGGGTGGCGGCACCTGCCCTGCTGAAAGGTTGTCCGCGTGTACTTGAAGAGCCTGACCCTCAAGGGGTTCAAGTCCTTCGCGTCGGCGACCTCGCTGGCCTTCGAACCCGGGGTCACCTGCGTCGTGGGCCCCAATGGCTCGGGCAAGTCCAATATCGTCGACGCCCTGGCCTGGGTCATGGGGGAGCAGGGGGCGAAGTCCCTGCGCGGCGGCAACATGGCCGACGTCATCTTCGCCGGCACTTCGGGTCGTGCACCTCTTGGTCGCGCCGAGGTGGCCCTTACTATCGACAACACTGACGGTGCGCTGCCGATTGACTACACCGAGGTCACGATCTCGCGCACGCTGTTCCGCAACGGTGGCTCCGAGTACGCCATCAACGGCACCCCGTGCCGGCTACTGGACGTTCAAGAGTTGCTGTCGGACTCAGGTATCGGCCGTGAGATGCACGTCATCGTCGGTCAAGGGCAATTGGACGCCATCTTGCACGCCTCGCCGGTGGACAGGCGTGGAT
>JAYNIC010000273.1:0-1720 GCA_038108715.1 Candidatus Nanopelagicales bacterium
CTTGATGAATCGATCGACGGTCGCCCGCGAGGGCACCTCGTCGCCGAAGAATGGGCGGACCTTGCTCACCCAGGTGCCAAACTCCGCGTCGTACTCCGGCATCTCCTGCTCGAACTCAAGGACCTGCGTGCGAGGACCGTCCTCCCATAGCAGTGCGCTGTTGGGGTTGATCCGGCCGAAAAGTTGACCCCAGCCAGCCGGTGTGGCCAGGTCGGGGAAGTCAGCGCTTCCCGTTCGCCGCGCCTCGCAGCCGAAGCCCGCGCCGAGATACCAGTTGAAGAACAGCGGATCCGTGGATTGCAGGAGCAGGTGATCCGCGCCCGGAGTCGCCGTCAAGGTTGCACCGGCGAGGGCACCGACGAAGTCCGAACCGCCCGGGGCGTAGCCGTCGGCCAGGGTCTGTGATTGCGCCTCGCACGTGTCGGGATTCGGCTTCTGCACTGGCGTTGCACTCGCGAAGAAGGCGAGGTCTTGGCCCGCGACCACCGCCGGGGTCAGCCGACTCGAGGTTACGAAGCGGATCTTCGCGCGATAGCGGTCGCCACCGAGCGACTTCGGTGTGCCCATACGCACCGGGACGTGACGCGTGGTCCCGTCGATAGCGAGTTCGACAACCGGTGCGGGCTGCTCGAAGGTCGTTCGCCACGTCTGTTTGTTGGCGAGATCGGCGAAGGGAAGTGTCTCTGCCGCGCGCGCCGGTCGGTCAGCAAAGTGCGCGAGGTCCTGTGCAGAGAAGGTGAGGTAGCGGATGGTGCCATCGATCTTGGTCATCGTGGCGTTACGGAGCATGCCGGTGAAGAGCGAGTTCGCTTCCTTGACCGTGCCCTTCCGGTGCCGCACGGTGATGCATTGCGAGCCACCCTGCTCACCCTCGGCGACGACGGACTGCGGCAGCGCGGCGCCACCGGACGTCGCTGTCACGGTGTCGATGCAGAGGAGCGCCTTGCCGCCCTCAGGGATCCGCGCGCCGGCCACCTGCAGGTCGGCGAAGGTCGCCTGGCCGACGTACGTTGATACGTCACCGCTGGTGCGGTCCAGCCGCAGCGCGACGGCCTCGAGGTTGATGCGAGCGGGGATGACCTTGGCGCCGCCGCGCTCGGCGTACTGGGCCATCTGCACGGAAATGACCGGCTGCGGGTCAGCGCTACCGCTGACCTGCACCCGCACCTTCAGCCCCCGGTGATCGCCCGGGACATCGGGGTTGAGATTGACAACCTTGCCGCTGGTGATGCGGACCGACTCCACGGTCGCCGAAGACTCCGCGGCGCTGGCACTGCCGATCAGGGACGCAGCGATGCCCAGCGATGCGACGGCGGTGATCGGGATTCGTGCAGATCCGAGCCTCATAGATACAGCAGGCTAGTCCGTATCAGGCATCCGTTGCGCAGCGTGTGATGCGAAGATGGTGCCGTGACGCCGATCCCCCCGAGGCGCATCCTGATCGTGGAGGACCACGATGCGATGCGGACGCTCCTGGGCGGGACCCTGCGCTCTCTCGGCTTCGAGGTGGAGGCGGTCAGCGATGCGAGGGCGGCCATCCGGCAAATGGATCTCTTTGATCCCTATGGAGTCGTCGGTCACTGCGGGTGCGGACGGCACATGGCACAGATCCTCGACGACGTCTCCCACTACGGGGCGCACCCCCCGCCGAGCGCCAGGCAGAGGTTCAATCGACTGCGCTCCAAGACGCCGGAGAACACCGGGCGTGACACAGCGATGG
>JAYNIC010000273.1:1730-2268 GCA_038108715.1 Candidatus Nanopelagicales bacterium
CGGAACCAGAAGTCCTTGAGTCGGGGACCATCGGGACGGCCGCTCATGGAAGTCCGAGTGCGGCGCTGGCAGCGAAGTCCGCCGAGCAACGGACAATTCTGCCGGTTGGACCATGCAGCGGGTGAGGGCCGCCCAGGTCAATACGTGCGTCTCAGCAAGCCTGTCATCGCCCTTTCGTCGCTGGCCCTGTCGGCGGCAGCCCTCACCAGCCTGCCGGGATCGCCGGCGAACGCGTCGCCCGGCTCGTCCGAGTATGCGCAATGGACGCTCAAGGACGAGTCCGGCACAGTTCGCGTGGCCAACGTCGGGGGCGAAGGCGACTTCATCACGGTCGGCGCCGATGCGAGCCTCGAATCCGGCTCGGACACCTGGCTGTCCGCACAGACACCATTCGGGCTGGAGTTCGGATCATCACAGGGCACGAAGTATCTGTCGACCGCGCTAGCGGCCGGGTCCCCTTCGGCCATCGTGACCTACACGTTCACCGACTCAGGTCGAGTCGGCACGTGGGCTTTCGCACTCGGCGACATCGATACGG
>JAYNIC010000273.1:2278-2643 GCA_038108715.1 Candidatus Nanopelagicales bacterium
TCGCCGCCGCAGTACCTGGTCACGGTAGCCGCGCGCACGTGCCCGACATATCAAGATGTGATGGCCAACCAGGCTCGCAACAACGTCATGGAGAGCCTGGAGGACCTCGGCGCGGACAGCATCTACCCAGGCGGCGGAACCACTCCGGTACAGCCCAGCGTCGAGACCGACCCCGCAACCGGGCAGTCGGCCTGCCAACCGCTCAGCGGCTGGACCTTCGGATTCGGCGACGGTTTCGCCGGGGCGGACACCGGGCCGTACGGATCGCTGTCCACCGTGGCCAACCTCAACGGCAGTGCCACCACCTTGCCCACCACACAGTTGCTCGACAGCCTGGGAAATCCCACCGGCCAAACACTCGATGG
>JAYNIC010000274.1:0-2624 GCA_038108715.1 Candidatus Nanopelagicales bacterium
CGAAGAAGGTCGTCGCCTTCTCTTGCCCGAGGGGCTGGAAGCCCAAGCGCTAGCGCACCTCGTGCTGTGCATCTGCCAGGCAGCCTCGCCGCGCCTACTCGAACGGAAACGCCGGCCCAATGGTTAGGTAGAGAAGAAGCGTCGCTAGATCCTGCTGATGTCGCTCGTCGTCGCTATTTCGCCTTCACCTTGACGCTAACCCATCTGCTCTCGGAGGTTCCCGGCCAAGCAACCAGCCGTAGACGAATTTCCGAACCCGGATCAGACCTCATCGAAATCACATCGCGACTGCCCGACACCGGCTGCACGGGGTAGGTCTCCCACGAGCCTCCCGAGCGCACCTGGATCTGGTACCCCCGCACATTCACCGCGCCATCGGAGTCCCAGAGTTTGACGCCCTTGGTGGGCGAGGTCCATGACACTGTCAGCTTGTTGCTCTTGTAGTTCGCCTTGGGATCGCGTGGCTGCGGCACCGAGTCGGTTGCCTGACGCCACGGCGAAGGTGCGCTGCGCCACTCGAGCACAGAGACGCGGAACCGCATGGTGGCACCTTTGGGTGCCTCCGCGAAGCGATACTTCGTGACCCTGTAATCCAACCTGCCAGCCTTGCTCCATGAGGAGGTGCGTCCCCCCGGTCGCAGGTACTGAACTTCCACGTATTGACGGTGAGGCCAAATGTGGCCAATCTGGCGCAGGTTCGAAGGGGTCCAGGTCACCTGCATGGCACTAGCCGATGCAAGGGCGTCCACATTTGAGGGAGACTGAATTGCCTCCGGATCAACGTAGGTCGCCACCCATCGAGAAGCGACGCCATCGGCTGTCACGCTTCGTACGCGCATCTCCATCCGGTCCTGCGGGAGTGCTTCAAAGCGATATGTCATGGCTGTGCTACCGGAGAACTCCACCGATGTTTCTATCCACCAGCAGGTTCCATCCTCGCAACGCCGATACTGGACCGTAAATGCCACAATCCCCGCCTCTGCCGCGCCAAGGGGCACGACCCAATTCAGGGCATAGTCACACGGGTAGTCCCCACGCCCTATGGGATAACACAGAGCACTGGCCTCAACATCGCGCGGGGGCGGGACTCCATCACCGACCTCGACGTCGACCACAACACTCAGTTCACTCACCGCGTCGTCGGTCACCTTGGCGACACCGACCTCGTATGTTCCAGGCAACTTCGGGAATTCGATCTTCCCTGAGGTGCCCGCCCAACGGCCACCGTCCTGCCACACCTCGCCCTCGGTTCGGTAGACCAGCTGATATGTCGCCGCACTGCCACCGGCCCAAGTCGCGGCCCCGGTGAAGTCGTCAACGGTCACCGCCAAATCAGTCGGAGCCGTCAGTGAGCCCAACCCGTAGCAGCCGTTGACGAAGTCCAGCGTCGGGTCGGTCTCAATGGCGTCGGTCGCGACGAGGACGTCGGAGTCCTCCTCGCCGCACTGCACTAGCGCATCGGCCTCGCCGTCCGCGGCGAGGATTTCATCCACGCCGGTGCCACCGACCATCACATCCCTGCCTTCCTCGCCCTCCACTCGATCATCACCGGGACCACCATCAAGGGTGTCCGCCCCGGGACCACCGAAGAGGAAGTCGTCCCCGGGACCACCGTTGGCGGTCTCATCGGCGCTGGCGCCTTGGAAGTAGTCCGAGCCGGTGCCACCGACGAATTCCACGGGAAGTGTGCTGCCCTGAAGTACGGCGAGCTGCGATCCTCCTGTGGTCGCACCGAAATCAATGAGAGCGAAGGGTTGCCCGGTCACCGGCACATCAATCGTGCAGGTCATGGACATGACCGGTGATGACTGTGGAACCGCCGGACAGCCAGGGGTCGCACTCCACAATTGCGCACTGCCCTCACCGTCAGGGTCCACCTGGATTGTCACCTGAGCGGTGGACCCAGAGTGCGTGGTGTGCACGAGGAAGTCGGTGTATGGCATGTTGGCACTCGCCGTAGCGGCAATCACTTCTTCGGCCACATCCACGGTGACCTGGACGGTCCCAGCGGCAGCCTGGGCGGCGGGCGCAGACGCCAGGCTTGACACGGCAACGGCTGAGACCACGGTTGCGATAGTGAGAGAGCGCATGTGGTTAGTTTGCATACTGTCCGATAGTGAGGCAAGGCTAGCCGGAAACGCCCCCGCTCGAATCGTTCATCCATTGGGAGCGAGACCTGGTACGCGCCTACCCGCCGGCAATGGACCCGATGATGCTCACGTCGACGCCAGGTGGCACCGGCGTGGCCAGGCCCTTCAGTCGTCGGCACTCCTCCGCGCCGACGTACACGTTGGCGAAGCGGCGCAATTCGCCTGTCTCGTCGACGATGCGCCGGGCCAGCGCCGGGTAGCGCCGCGAAAGGTCGCTGATGGCATCGCCGAGCACTGCGCCGTCGGGTACGTCGACGAGCACCTCGCGCTGGCCGTCGGCGAACTCAATCAGCGCACGCGGCAGGATGACGCGCACCTCCACCGGGCTAGATCACTCCGACCACAGGCGCAGGGACAGCACGTCCGGCAGGTCGCGCGCGACCTCGGTGAACGAGTCCCCACCATCAAGGCTGACGAAGACGTGCCCATTGCGCGTGCCGAAGCCCAGCGCCGCGGCGGCGCCGTCGGGAACGA
>JAYNIC010000275.1:0-2591 GCA_038108715.1 Candidatus Nanopelagicales bacterium
GGTCTGATCACGGCGACGGATCTGGTCGACTGGTTCGCGCGCAACTAGGGAACTGCCGGCGGCTCGAACCGTCCCGGTACTCTTCTCCCGTGGCAACCCAAGACCGTCTCGTGTGGATCGACTGCGAGATGACCGGCTTGGATCTGGACTCCGACCAACTCGTTGAAATCGCCGCAATCGTCACCGAAGCAGACCTGACGGAGGTCGACTCCGGTATCTCGCTGGTGATCCGACCCGAGGACCTCGCTGTCCTTGATGACATGGTCGACGTCGTGCGTGAGATGCACATCAACTCCGGGCTCCTTGAGGAGATTCCGAACGGCGTACCGCTGGCCGATGCGCAGGAGCAGGTGCTCGCCTATGTGCGCCAGCACATTCCAGAGGCGCGCAAGGCCCCGCTCGCCGGATCAAGTGTGTACGTCGATCGGGGATTCCTCGCCAAGTACATGCCCGAGCTTGACGCTCACCTGCACTACCGGCTGATCGACGTGTCGTCGGTCAAGGAGATCGCGCGCCGCTGGTATCCGCGCGCCTACTTCGCGAGCCCCGAGAAGAACGGCAACCACCGGGCACTCGGCGATATTCGCGAGTCGATCGCCGAACTCCGCTACTACCGGGATGCGATCTTCGTGCCTCAGCCTGGGCCGGACAGCGAGTCAGCGCGCGCGGCGGCGGCCGAGCACGTCGTCGATCACGGCTGAGATCGGCCCCCGTCGCGGCGACCTTTGCCCGACCCATAGACTTCTCCAGCGCTCTCGTAAGGGAGTCGCGGTGGGTGTAGCTCAGCTGGTAGAGCACCTGGTTGTGGTCCAGGAAGTCGCGGGTTCAAGTCCCGTCACTCACCCCATTGGCTAACGACGAACTACGAGTCCATCCAACAATTTCTGCGTGGCTTCGGCGATCGCCTGCACGGCCTCCTCGAAAACCGCTTGATTGTGCTCCGCGGGGGCGCGAAAGCCGCTCACTTTGCGGACGTACTGGAGCGCGGCGGCCTGAATGTCGCTTCGGTCTACGGACTCGACGTACGGCGGTCGGAGAGTCTTGATGCTGCGGCACATGTCCGAATTCTAGGTTCGGCGACATCTCACAGGGCCAGCACCACGAATCCTCGTGACGCGGCCATCCCCCGGGCACACTAGGAAGATGTCCGACGACATCCGCGAGACCCTGCTGGCCAGGCAGCGAGAGATCGATGCGCGTTCGGCCGAGCTCACCGCGCCACCGGACTCCACTGGCGGCATCTCCTTCGGCAAGCGGGTCGGTGATGGCACGAGCCTCGCCGTCGAACGCCTCACTCAGGTCGCCGAGCACGAGCAACTCCTCGCGCAGTCAGAACAGATCACCCGCGCCCTCGCCAAACTTGATGACGGCTCCTACGGCGTGTGTGATGCGTGCGGCACGGCCATCCCCCAAGGCCGCCTGGAGATCCACCCGTGGGCGATCCTCTGCGTCCCATGCGGTAGTGGCGCCTGAGTCGCACCTCGACGTGAAGAGCCTGTGCTACCTCCTCCGCATGCTGCGCACCAGCCGGGAGCACCACATCAACCTGCACGTCACCCATGGACGCAAGCTAGCCGGTAAGAACATGTGAACGGTCCACCCTGGCCTTGCTCAGATCAAGCACCCCTACCCTTGACTTCGTGGCACTCCTGGTTGATCCCGCGATCTGGCCGTGGCGCGGGCACCTGTTCTGCCATCTCGTGAGCGACAGCCACCTTGACGAGTTGCACGCATTCGCACGCTGGATCGGCGTACCCCCGCGGGCCTATGGCGGTGACCACTACGACATCTCCCTCGACATGCGGGTCATTGCCATCGAAGAGGGCGCCATCGAGGTCACGAGTCGTGAACTGGTACGCGCGCTCTACGCCGCTGGTATCCGCCTCACCTCGGTGCAGAGATCCGCGTCACTGCAGCAAGGTGCCGTTTAGTCAAGCGGGGTCGTGCGCCGGAAACGTCGGGGAGCCCAGTGACCCCAGTGCGCCGTCGGCACCATTCACCCCATCCACCGAGCCTCCCCCACCCCCGCAGCCCCCTCCCGGCGGGAGCGCACGGATATCACCGACGGCGCCTTGGCACCCCGTTAACGCTCACCGGCTATGTGCTTGACGCGAACTGCCAACCCATCGCCGGCGCCACCGTCGACTTCTGGCAGGCCGATGGCAACGGTTCCTACGACAACAGCGGATATGTGCTGCGCGGCATCCAAACCACGGACGCCAACGGTGCCTACACGCTGACGACCGTCATCCCCGGTCAGTATCCGGGACGTACCGAGCACATCCACGTCAAGATCACGCCGCCTGGCGGGCCGACGTACACGACGCAGCTCTACACGCCGGACTCGGAGGCCAACAACCGGGACGGCATCTATGTGCCCGGGATGGAGATCGCGATCGTGTCCTACGACAACACTGAGATGGTGGCGACCTACGACTTCGTCCTACCGGCCTAGTCGCGTCGACGCTCACCCTCCTGCACGGTCAACGCACGAACGAGGCTGGTGAACAAGCGCACCGACGCTGTCAAGAGTAGAACCGTGAAGATCATCTGAGTGAGTACGAGCCCGCGAGCCAACTGACCCTCAGCCG
>JAYNIC010000276.1:0-2590 GCA_038108715.1 Candidatus Nanopelagicales bacterium
GCGTAGTGACCCCCGTGACACTGCGGTGGCGCGACTTCGACGCCCTGGGGCATGTCAACAACTCGGTCTACCTCAGTTATCTCGAGGTTGCCCGCGATCGCCTCATGCGAGATTTGCTCGGTGACGTCTACCTCTCCATGGTCATCGCCAGGATTGAGATCGACTACCGCGACGAAATCCCCCTCGGTACGTCGGAGGTCACCGTCACCTGTCGCCCGGTGAGCATCGGCACGTCGAGCCTGCGCACGGAGGAACAGATCCTGCTGCCCGGTGGAGGTGTCGCGGCGACCGCCATCTCGGTGGGCGTCGTACGGGATGAGCAGACGCGCAGTTCTCGACCCTGGACCGAGGCCGAGCGGGGGTTGATCACCGACGCCATCGGCTGACCGAGGGATTGTGTGCTGAGGGTGCGGAGTACCGGCTTTCTGAGCGCACAACTCGGAGCTAATCCGTGAGGAATCGTGACCGGCCGGTGAGGTTCTCATGGGCCCAGGCTTCCACCGCGGCGAGCCGGTCGCCATTGTCCGGTAGCAGCGCAGCATGCAGACCGAGCCACATGGTGAAGGCGGCTAGTCCCGTCACCTCGTGATGGCGCGGCCCGGCTTCCACCACCGCGTGGTCGTGGCGGATCATCGCCATTTCGCCAAGATCACGGTAGGCGAAGGGTTCGGGCTCCCCGCCTTTGAGTTGCCGACGAATGTTGTGCGCGACGTGCAGGCCCTGCTGCTTGGCCACCGAGCCCAACTGGGGGAGTGGATCGACAGCGTTTGCCGCGGCGTCGCCGATGGCATAGACCCGGTCGTGCCCGATCACTCGCAGCGTGTTATCGATCGTGATCCGGCCGGACGAGTCGGTGGTCGGTGCCGGTGACATCGGCGGTGCGTTGACCGTCAGGCCACCCGCCCAGATGACCAACGCGGCCGCGAGCTGCGAACCGTCATCCAAGGTCACGCCATCGGCGAGCACTTCGGTCACTGTGGTGCCCAGGTGCAGGACAACACCCGCGTCCGTCAGCACGCGTGCGGCGTCGGCCTGACTCTCGGCACTGAAGTGCGACAGCGGTGACTTCGCATGATCGACGAGGTGCAGGTGGACCTGGTGCCGGGCCATCGTGGGGAACGTGTGTGGCAGTACGTAGTCGACGACGTCGCGGATTGCCCCGGTGACCTCGACGCCGGTTGGCCCAGCGCCGATGACGACGATGTGCAGGTCCTGATCGGCCTGACCGGCACGCTGGAGGGCGGCCTTGATGGCCAGCGCATCGTCGGCGGTGTATAGCGGCAGCGCGTGCTCGGCCGCCCCTGGAGTATCGAAGAAGTTCACGCGAGCGCCGGTGGCGAGGACGAGGTAGTCAAAGCCGCGCGTGCTGCCATCAGCCAGTGTCACTTCGCTCGCGTCCAGACCGATGTGGTCGACGGTGTCAGCGATCGCCTCAACTCCGTGAACGTCGTGGATCGGATACTCGACGATGTTGCGGGGGAGGAGGCCGGTCGCGACCTGGTAGAGGAGTGGCTGGAAGGTCTGGTAGCCGCGCCTTTCGACCAGCGTTACGCCGACATGGTGGTGGGCCAACGATCGGGCGGCGTACAACCCACCGAAGCCGGCGCCGACGACGAGGACTCGCGGTGGTTCAGCAGGGGAAGTCGGGGCCGCAGCGGGCGTAGGCACGCCTCGAGGCTAGACCCCCACAAACGCCGAGTGCCGAGTTACGGGGCGAAAATCCGTGAAAAGCGCCCCGTAACTCGACACTCGGTGAAAGGGGAATGGCCTATTGCTGGAGGCGGGCCTCCGGCATGTCGCCGGTCCAGTAGGCCTGCAACTGCGGCATGACCGGGCGCATCATGAACTCTGGCCGGCGCAGACCCTCAGGGCCGGGACCAGGGCGAGTCCACGACAGCCACTTGCGGTAGACCTCGCGCGACTTGGCCGTGTCGACCACGACGTCGCCGTACTTGTCCTCGTCGTGCGCTCGCTCGATGTTGACCTTCTGGTGCCAGCAGTGCATGCCGGACCAGGTGTCCGGATGCACCGGAAAGGCGAGGTTCTGATGTACGCCGGGGTCCTCCCAGTTGATGCGCATCGAGTCGGCGTCGCCGCTGGCGAAGGGCTTGACGCCCTCCTTGTAGCGCAGGCGCCAGCGACCATCGGGCATTTTGCCGACGTCGACCTTGCCGGTGACCCAGCGGCTGCCGGCATCATCGGTCGTGCGCCACCGGCCCATGTGGTGCGACAGGGCCGTGACACCCGGTCGCACGCCCTCGGTCACCCACACGCGGACGACGAAGTAGCCGATCTCGGTGGTGACGCGCACCATGTCGCCGGTCTGCAGATCGCCGAGTCGCTTGGCGTCGATCGGGTTCATCCACATCGGGTGCTTGTTGCTCAACTCGTTGAGGTACTTCGCATTGCCCGAGCGGGTGTGGATGAGCGTCGGCAGGCGGAACGTCGGCACGAGCAGCATGTCGCCGTGCTCGGTCATCTCGCCGTGGTGCACGTGGGACTTGATGTACGTCGGAGCGGCGTACTCGGACCAGCCGAAGTCCTCCATCGCGGTGGAGTACAACTCGAGCTTGCGCGACGGCGTGAGCCA
>JAYNIC010000277.1:0-2581 GCA_038108715.1 Candidatus Nanopelagicales bacterium
GTGCTCGCCACCTCATTGGGATCGGGCACCGGGGTGATGAGTACGGCGAGCGCGAAGCCGCCCGCCGCCAGGAGCGCCAGAAGGAACCCGGTGAGGAAGATCCGACGGAACCACCGCCGCTTGCGAGGCCGGGGGGAGGGGTCCGCGGCACGGCGTGCTGTGGGCTTGGCGCGCCGTCGCTGATCAGCCGCCACCGGTCACCTCCCTTCACCCCACAAAACAGACCCTCCATCATCACCCGTCACACGGGCCCCAGTCGCCTGGGCGCGCCGCGGGGCTACCCCCGTCTGGACGACCCCCCGATGCCCGCGGTTCCCGGTAGGTTCGACGCCCATGACGACCAGCCCCTCTGTGGACCAACCCACCGGAACTCAAGCGCGCCCGTGGCTAGCCCTCGTCGCACTCCTACTCGGGGTCTCACTCATCGTGCTCGAGGGCAGCATCGTTAATGTCCTGATCCCGACGATCGTTGACGACCTCGGCATCGACCGGACGTCGGTGCTGTGGGTGACGTCCATCTACTCCCTGGTCTTCGCGGCCCTGCTGATCACCTTCGGTGTGCTGTCCGATCGGATCGGGCGCAAGCGGATGTTCATGATCGGTACGGCGATCTTCGTCGCGTTCAATCTGCTGGCCGGTATGGCGCAGAACGGCGACATGCTCATCCTCGCCCGCGCTGGCGAGGCAGTCGGCGGGGCCATGATGCTCCCCACGTCGATGGCCATCATCAACGTCAACTTCCGCGGACACATGCGCGCGGCCGCCTTCGGCCTGTGGGGTGCCGTCTTCGGTGGCATGGCGGCGTTCGGGCCGCTGCTCGGTGGCTGGCTGGCCGATGTCGCATCGTGGCGCTGGGCGTTCTACATCAACATCCCCCTCGGCATCATCAGCCTGATCATGGTCTGGAAGATCATCGGTGAGTCCCGTGGCGAGGATCGACGGCGCCTGGACCTGGCCGGCGTCTTGATGTCATCCCTTGGCCTTGGCCTCATCGTCTTCGGCCTCATCGAGGGCCAGGCACTGGGCTGGCTCTGGCTCATCACCACGTGGGACCTCGGCCCCATCTCCCTCACGCCAGGTGATCTGTCGCCGGTGCCGATGGCACTCGGCTTCGGTGCCTTCCTGCTGCTGCTCTTCGTCATCACCCAGTCGGCCCGCGCCAAGCAGGGCAAGAGCGTGCTGATGGATCTGTCACTGTTC
This sequence comes from Candidatus Nanopelagicales bacterium, assembly GCA_038108715.1. Taxonomy (GTDB): domain Bacteria; phylum Actinomycetota; class Actinomycetes; order S36-B12; family S36-B12; genus Mxb001. Next base: position 1,201 of record JAYNIC010000277.1, read on the forward strand.
CGTATTCGCCGCTACGGGTACGGCAATGTCGTCGCCACACTGGTCTCCCTCGGCGAATTCGGTGTTCTCTTCGCGCTGCCGCTGTGGCTGCAGGCGGTGCAGTCCTTCAGTCCATTGCAGACCGGTGCGCTCGTGGCGATTCTGGGTGTCGGCGCAGTCCTCGCTGGCGGTGCGGCACGACATGTCTCGGCGATGATTGGCGCCACCCGACTGGTCCGGCTCGGCATGGTGCTGGAGATCATCGGCATCATCGGTGTCCTGCTGCTGCTCAGCGTCGACCGCTCCGCCTGGTGGCTGGCTCTGCCGCTCTTCGTCTACGGCGTCGGGGTCGGCTTCGATACCGCTCAGCTGACCAACGTCATCTTGGAGGATGTGCCCCCCCAGCGCTCCGGAGGCGCCTCGTCGGTGACCTCGACGCTGCGGCAGGTGGGCTCGACGCTGGGGTCGGCCGTGCTCGGCACCGTCCTGTTCATTTCCCTTGGCCTCGCGCTACAGAACGACCTAGCGGTCAATCAACCTGATCTGTCTCAGGATCAGCGCACGCAGATCGTGGACCAGGTCGTGGACTCCTCCGGCGAAGCGATCATTCCGCTCGAGCAACAGCAGGGCATGGCCGACATCGCCCAGGAGGCGAAGGAGTCCTACACGCATGCGGTCAAGATCATGGCCGGTGTGGCGGGCGGCGCCATGGTGATCGGCTTGATTGCGTCATTCGGACTGCCCGCAGATCGGCGGCGTGAAGAGGACGACGAGGAGAAGTCAGAGCCGGTCGAGGCCTAGCTCTCCGCGCGAACGATTGCTTCCCTAGTCGATAAGGTCGCGCGGCTTCGGCGGCGGCTTGCGCGGTACCCCGTCGCCGAGCACATAGCTCGTCACCAGGTGGTTCCAATGGCAGGTCGTGCACACCTCCACCACGTGCACCCGGAACTCGCCGTACTGCGAGGCCAACTCCACCAGCCTCTGCGGATCGACTGCTGAGCCGGACACATGACCGAGTTGGTCGCCATGGATGTACGTGACGTGTGTCAGCGCCTCACGGCCACTGGCGAGTCGGCACACGGGGCACAGTTCGCCGGCAACGGTCCCATGGAAGCGGGCCGCCTTGAGTAGGTAGGGATCGGCATCGCAGATATCCGCGCCGTCAAAAACTCGGCCGGCGTACAGCGCTTCGAGGGTCGCCCGCCTGCGCAGCGCATAGTCGACGACACGGCGAGGCCGGGTGGGGTCGGTGACCTCTTCGGGTGTGCCCAGATCGGGCTTGCGGCGCGCGCGCTCGCCGAAGACCCGCGTGCCGCGGGCCGTTGGAGTCGAGCGAGGTTCAGCCACGCCGCAACCCTAGGGGACCTGGCGGGGGTGTCGCAGCGCAAAGGGGGCGCACCCG
>JAYNIC010000278.1:0-630 GCA_038108715.1 Candidatus Nanopelagicales bacterium
GGGGAGGACGACGAACTCCGCGCTGAATCGGCCCGTCTTGCGCACCTGGACGAGATCGTGCGCGAGGCGACCGCCGCTCGCCAAGTGATCGATGGCGTCGACCCCGCCGTCGTAGCCGCCCATCTCGCTCGCGCAGCCGAGCGAGATCCCGATCTTTCTGACCTACGCGATCGTGCCGAGCGTGCCGCGGCCGAGTGGTCCGAACTCGCCGTCGACCTGGCCGGCTATTTGACCGACCTTCCTGCCGACCCGGGTCGTGCCGACGAGGTCGAGCAGCGACGCGCCACACTCGGCGACCTGCGGCGCCATCTTCAACGCACCGGGGCATGGCCCGAGCTCGTCGACGACGCGGCAACCTGGGGCGAGTCAGCGCGTGAGCGCCTGGGCGAACTCGGCGACGACGCGGCTCTCATCTCGGCACTGGAAGAGCAGCTCGATTCTCAATCAGTCGAACTAGCAGCCTGCGCTCAGGCGTTGTCGCATGAACGTCGGGGCGCGGCCGAGCGACTTGCCGAGGCCATAACGGCGGAGCTGGCTGCTCTGGCCATGCCCAACGCGCGGATCGATGTTCGGGTCCTTCCCCGTGAGGTTGGCAGCGGAGAATTCGACGTCACTGTCGACGGGGATTTG
>JAYNIC010000278.1:640-2569 GCA_038108715.1 Candidatus Nanopelagicales bacterium
CGGTGGTGACATCGTGGAGTTCGGCCTGGCCCCCCGAGAGGGAGCGGCCGCCCGACCGCTCGCCAAGGCAGCATCAGGCGGCGAGCGATCACGCATCATGCTGGCCCTGGAGGTCACGCTGGCCGGACTCGATCCGGTCCCGACCTTCATCTTTGACGAGGTCGATGCGGGCATCGGCGGCAAGGCCGCGGTCGAGGTCGGGCATCGCCTGGCCCTCCTTGCCCAAACCGCCCAGGTCGTCGTCGTGACCCACCTGGCCCAGGTGGCGGCCTTCGCGGATCGACACGTGGTGGTGCGGCCCGGGGCGGTGACGGCCTCGAGCCTGGCGGTCGTCGAGGATGACGAGCGGCTCACCGAACTGGCCCGCATGCTGTCCGGCCTTGAGGACTCCGACACCGCGGCGGCTCACGCGGCCGAACTCCTCGAGGTCGCCCGCGAACGCTCCGCGGGTCGCAGTAGCGGTCCGGCCCGGTAACGCTGATAGCCTGGTCACCCGTGGAGCAGCGACCGCAAACCCGACACTTGTTCGTCACCGGGGGCGTCGCCTCCTCGCTCGGCAAGGGCCTCACCGCCTCAAGCCTGGGCAACCTGCTGAAGGCCCGTGGCCTGCGGGTCACGATGCAAAAGCTCGACCCCTACCTCAATGTCGACCCCGGGACCATGAACCCGTTCCAGCACGGCGAGGTCTTCGTGACCGATGATGGCGCCGAGACCGACCTCGACGTCGGACACTACGAGCGCTTCCTCGATGTCGACCTCCACGGCTCGGCCAACGTCACCACCGGTCAGGTCTACTCGACGGTGATCGCAAAGGAACGTCGTGGTGAATACCTTGGCGACACCGTCCAGGTCATTCCGCACATCACCAACGAGATCAAGTCGCGCATCCGCCGCATGGCCGGCCCCGACGTTGACGTCGTCATCACAGAGGTGGGCGGCACGGTGGGCGATATCGAATCACTGCCCTTCCTCGAAGCCGTCCGACAGATTCGCCATGAGGTCGGCCGCGACAACGTCTTTTTCCTCCACGTGTCACTGCTGCCCTACATCGGGCCATCCGGCGAGTTGAAGACCAAGCCGACCCAGCATTCGGTGGCTCAACTCCGCAATATCGGTATCCAGCCCGACGCCATCGTCCTGCGTGCCGACCGGCCTGTCCCGGCCGGCATCAAGCGCAAGATTTCGCTCATGTGCGACGTGGACGAAGAAGCCGTAGTGGCGGCCGTCGATGCGCCGAGCATCTACGACATCCCCAAGGTGCTGCACGCAGAAGGCCTCGATGCCTACGTCGTGCGTCGCCTCGGCCTTCCGTTCCGCGATGTGGATTGGACCCGCTGGAGTGAACTCCTGCGGCGTGTCCATCGCCCGGCCCACGAGGTGGACGTCGCCCTTGTCGGCAAGTACGTCGACCTGCCCGATGCGTACCTGTCCGTGACCGAGGCGCTGCGCGCCGGCGGCTTCGACCAGGATTGCCGTGTCAACCTGCACTGGGTCACATCCGACGATTGCGCGACGCCGGAGGGGGCGGCCGAACAGCTCGCGGGCATGGATGCGGTGTGTGTTCCCGGCGGATTCGGGGTGCGCGGTATCGAAGGCAAATTGGGGGCGCTGCGCTACGCGCGCGAAAACCGCATTCCCACCCTCGGCCTGTGCCTCGGGCTGCAGTGCATGGTCATCGAATACGCGCGGGACGTCGCCGGACTCGAGGGCGCCAACAGCCTGGAGTTCGATGAGTCCACCCCGCACCCGGTGGTGAGCACCATGGCTGATCAGCGAGAGGTGGTCTCCGGCGACCGCGATATGGGCGGCACCATGCGCCTCGGGCTGTACCCGGCAAAGTTGGCGGACGGCAGCGTCGTCCAGGCGACCTATGGGATGCCCTACATCGACGAGCGACACCGACACCGCTATGAGGTCAACAACGCCTAC
>JAYNIC010000279.1:0-2560 GCA_038108715.1 Candidatus Nanopelagicales bacterium
CGAGCGCACAGTCGGCGGGAGGGAACCCACGGCATGGCGCCCCAAACGTGATGTGCGCCACCTTCGGTGCGCCCTGTGCGACAAACCTGCGACATTCATGACATCGTTTACATGGCCCCCACACCCGGGGGTTCACGGGTAGATCCAAGGCCTAGCGACACATGCCGGGCGGCGGATCAGGGCCTATCCGGCCCGATCACCTAGGAGGTACGACGATGTTTGGACGTAGGAAGAAGAGCGAAGAGAACCTGAGCCTGCACCAGCTGTGGGACCGCGAGCGAGACCGCGCGATGACCCCGGCCGAGCGCGAAGAGATTGATGCGATCTTTTCCCGCTATGTGTAGGCGCCCCGCCGCCCCCGGGTGGCGGGCCCTTCTCTTACGCCGACTGTGCGCTCGCGGACCGCAGGCGGGCGAAATGTCTGTCCGGTAAAGCACACTCGCGGGGAGGGGGGCTAGTCGGCGATGACGCGGAAGCGCGTCACCTGCGGATCCAGGCTGCCGCGAACCCAGCCGTACGGTGAGCGGGCGGTCTGGCGCAAGAACTCCACCACGGTCGCGGTGATCACCTCACCGGGCAGCACGTTGGCCACCCCCGGCGGGTAGGCGGCGAGCGAGTCGGCGGACACCCTGCCGGCCGCGGCGTCCGCCGGGACGATCTCGGTCGTGCTGAAATACGCCTCGCGTAGGTCCATAGCTCGCTCGCCATTCGGGGGGAGGTGGATCGGCGGATGATCGGCCAGATCGCTCTCCGGAAGCGCGTGAAGTGCGTTCGCCACGTAGTCCACGTCGAGGCGACTCCCCGCGCCGACGAGACCCACGATGCACGAGTCGGTCGCCATCTCGACATGGATGTGGTTGCGCTCCTCCAAGAGGCGGCGCGCGACGTAGCCGGGAACTCCGCCGGACCGCGTGTCCACGACAAACCGCAGCGGATCAAGGGCGATGACGTCGGGGGCGGCGTGGATCGAGGGGTCCGGATCGGCGTAACGGCCGTGAGTATTGAGGACATCGCGTAGACGTTCCACGTCGGCGATGGAATCTCCGATTCCACGGAGTCCATTGAGTTGCATGTCGCGCCGAGCCAGGTCGAGCGAGGCAAAGAGCAATGCTGACGGGCTCGTCGTGGCCACGGTGTTCATCGCCCGCACGATGAGTGGCTCCAAAGTGTCGGCGTACTCGGTGTCGCCGAGGTGCAGCATGGCGGACTGCGTGAGCGAGCCGCCCAGCTTGTGGGTGCTGGAGATCACCAGGTCGGCGCCCCGTTGGACCGCGGAGGCCGGTAGTTCCGGGTGGAAGCCAAAGTGACTGCCCCAGGCCTCGTCCACCACCAGCGGTACGCCGTGCCGATGTGCCACCTCGACCAGGGCCGGTACATCAGCGACCGCGCCGAAGTACGACGGTGTAACGACGTACGCCGCAATCGCCTCCGGATTCGCGACCAACTGCTCGTCGAGCGCGTCAGCGGTGACACCATGCGCGATCCCCAGGTGTGGATCGACCGTCGGCTGCACGAACTCCAGCCGGAGTCCGGCCAGAATCGCGCCGTCGATAACGGAAGTGTGCACCGAACGCTGAACCACGGCCGTACCGCCGAGATTGCGCAATGCGAGGCAGGCGACGTGGTTGCCCTGTGATGCCCCGTGGGTGAGGAACCAGGTTCGCCGCGCTCGCCACGCCTCGGCTGCCAGGCGCAGCGCTTCATCGAGGGGGCTGGGCTCATGCGATCCAGGCACGGGAAGGTCGACCCCTTCGGTGAACATCGGGATGTCCATCGCGAGAAGTTCAGGCCCGGCGAGGCTCGCCAGGGCCGGGTGGCGCTCGGGCTGATCCTGATGACCCGGTACCCCGAGCCGGACCCACCCCCCGGCCGCATTGCGGTGCAGGGCATCGGCGTAGGGCGCGCCGGGAACCGCTCGCTCATCGGGGGATGGATCGGTCACAGGAGTTATCCAAGCGCATCGGGCTTTCGACCCCTCACGGGTTTGGCGGTTTTGCCTCAGCCACAACGTCTGTTGGTGACAATGGCGCCAAACAACAGTGGGGAGTTCAGCTCATGCGGATTACTAGTCGGCTGACCATCGCGGCCGCGCTCGTGCTCAGCGGCGGCCTCTTGGCCGCATGTGGTGGAGGGGGTAGCGCCGGCACTTCTAGCGAGGCAGCACCGGAAGCCAGCACTTCTTCCTCGAGTTCTAGTGAGGCGTCATCGTCGTCAGAGGCCATGGAGTCATCCGAGGCAGCGCCCGCTGCCGACGGCTTGCTCGGCCAGATTCTTGAGACCGGGACTTTGCGAGTGGCCACGGATCCCGCCTATCCGCCGCAGTCGTCGTACGACGAGGGCACCGGTGAATGGGAGGGCTTCGATATTGACGTCGCCACCGAGATCGCCACGCGAATGGGTGTTGTGGTGGCCTGGGAGACTCCGTCGTGGGATGTCCTGACCGCTGGCAATTGGAACGACCGCTGGGATGTCTCGGTCGGTTCGATGTCCATCACCGATGAGCGGGCGCAGGTCCTCGACTTCAGCGTGCCTTACTACTTCACCCCCGCGGGTCTGGCGG
>JAYNIC010000280.1:0-2558 GCA_038108715.1 Candidatus Nanopelagicales bacterium
CTTCTGCCCGGCGTACCGCATCTTGGGCTCGATCATCGGGCCGGTTGGGTCGAAGCGGAGGCCGACGGCACGGTCACGCGGCTGGTGAGCCGAGTCGGCGTACAGGTGACCGAGGATCCCGACCTCGCGGTCCTGGCCACCCTCTGCGCGTAGCACTGATTAGGCGGCTTGGCCGCCGCCGTTGGTTGAGCCGCCGTCGGACTCACCACCGTCATCGAAGATCGCGCGAACGCGCGGCAGTAGCTCCGTAACGTCGAGCAGCGGAATCGCCGCGACCAGCGGCGCCTTCGCCGCAGCGAATGTGTTGTTGACGTCGGGCTGGGGTTGAAACCACTCGGCCGGATCCTCCGCTGCTGCCCCCAGGTAGTTGACCCAGGCGCGGTTGTGTTCAAGGTAGGCGTCCTGTGCGGCGCGGATCTTGTCGTGCCACGGCAGGATCGGGACGTCTGCGACCTGCAGGCCCGCCTCGGCAATGGCGAACTGCCCGTCGCTGGCCACCTCACCGAGGCGGTCGAGCAACTCAGCCCGGTCCGCATCGCTGAGGTCCTGCGTGTCGTACTTGTCGAGCACGGCGGCGAACTCGTCCTGCGTCGCCTTCATCGCCGACTCGGACTTCTCGATAGCCGAGATGAGCATCTCGTCCTCGACGGTACGCGCGGTGAGGTCGCTGATGACAGCGAGAGATGCAACGGTCAGCACAATCAACGTGATGATGCCCAGGGTCCACACGAGGCCTGCTGGCATGCCCGATCGACGTCGTCGCGGCGCAGGTCGACCAGCTTCGAGAACCTCCTGGGTCATGCCCCCATCCTCCGCTACGACTACGGTGGACGCCATGTCGGCTGCCCCCACCAGCACCTGGACACCGCCCTGGCGACCCGATTACGACGCCCGCGTCGAGGCGTTGCGTGCCCAATACGACGCCATCCCGGCAGGGGCACCGGTTCGTCTCGCCAAGGCGACGTCGAACCTCTTCCGGCAGCGGGCCGCCGCCACGACTCCAGGCCTGGACGTCGCCTCGTTCGACGGCGTACTCGAGGTCGACCCGATCAACCGCACCGCCGAAGTGCAGGGCATGACGACGTACGAGCACCTCGTTGAGGCGACCCTCGCCTATGGCCTCATGCCGATGTGCGTGCCGCAGTTGAAGACGATCACCCTCGGAGGTGCTGTCACCGGGCTCGGTATCGAGAGCACGAGCTTCCGCTGGGGGCTGCCGCACGAGTCCGTGATCGAGATGGATGTGCTCACCGGAGATGGTCGTGTCATCACCGTGACGAATGCCGAAGATGACCCGCATCGCGATCTCTATTACGGCTTCCCCAACTCCTACGGCACGCTCGGCTATGCCCTGCGACTGAAGATCGAACTCCAACCGGTGCTGCCCTACGTGCGACTGCGTCACATCCGCTTCGACACCGCGCAGGCGATGGCAGATGCGATGGCGCAGATCACCGACTCGCATGAGTGGGAGGCCACGCCGGTGGATTTCCTCGACGGCACGGTGTTCTCCGCGAGCGAGCAATACCTCACCCTCGGCCAGATGCTTGTCGACCGCGGCGGCCTGACACCGAGCGATTACACCGGCATGGATGTCTACTACCGGTCCATCCAGAACAAGCGCGAGGACCTGCTCACCATCCACGACTACATCTGGCGCTGGGACACCGACTGGTTCTGGTGCTCACGCGCGTTCGGAACGCAGAAGCCGGCCATCCGGCGCCTGTGGCCCAAGGACAAGCTGCGCAGCGACGTTTACTGGAAGATCATTCGCTGGGATCGGCAGACGAAGTTCTCGGCGAAGATGGCGCGCCTACGCAAGCAGCCGGCCCGCGAGGAGGTCGTGCAGGACATCGAGGTACCGATCGACCGCCTTGCCGAGTTCCTCGACTTCTTCCATCGCGAGGTGGGCATCGAACCGGTCTGGGTCTGCCCGCTCAAGCAGCGCGACCCGCAGGCGAACTGGCCGCTGTACGAGTTCGACCCCACCGTCACCTACGTCAACGTCGGATTCTGGTCCACCGTCCCATTACCCGCGGGCGTGGACCCCGAAGAGGGTCGGATCAACCGCCTCATCGAGGCGAAGGTCTCCGAGTTGGACGGCCGCAAGTCGCTGTACTCCTCGGCGTACTACTCCCCGGAGGAGTTCTGGTCGATCTACGGCGGTACGGCGTACGAGGGGCTGCGGACGTCCTACGATCCCCAAGGACGGCTTCTCGACCTATATGACAAGGTTGTCCGCCGTCGATAAGTTTCGCGTCGAAAGAGGGGACCATGGATCTCGCCACCGCATTCGCCACAGTTGTGCCGGCTGAGCGGAGGGTCGGCTTCAAGGCCTACGACGGTTCGAGCAGCGGTCTCATCGGGGCCGATGTCGTCCTGGAGATCACCAACCCGCGTGGCGTGCAGTACATCGCCAATTCGCCCAACCAGCTCGGTCTCGCTCGCGCCTACGTCAGCGGTGACCTCGAGATCCACGGCGATGTCTACGACGCTCTGTCGCGTCTTTACCCAATGCCGCTTGATCACGTGAGCGTCCTCGACCGCGCGAAGTTGGC
>JAYNIC010000281.1:0-398 GCA_038108715.1 Candidatus Nanopelagicales bacterium
GTGAACCACTCGGGATGCTCGGCCACCCAGGGGTGGTCCGGCGATGCCTGCAACGCGAAGTCGAGCGCGACCTCCATACCGAGTTCGCGGCTGCGAGTAACGAAGGCGACGAAGTCTTGCTCGGTGCCCAGGTCTGGATGGACCGCATCATGCCCACCGTCGGGAGAACCGATTGCCCACGGCGAACCCGGGTCGCCCGCCGCGGGAGCCAGGGTGTTGTTGCGGCCCTTGCGATGGGCGTAACCCACCGGGTGGATCGGCGGGAGATAGACGACGTCGAATCCCATCGCGGCCACGGCGTCGAGTCGCTTGGCAGCCGTTGCGAAGGTGCCCGACTTCAAAGGTCGGCCCTGGGCGCCTTCGCTGCGAGGGAAGAACTCATACCAGGAGCCCACGAG
>JAYNIC010000281.1:408-2449 GCA_038108715.1 Candidatus Nanopelagicales bacterium
CGGCCAGGTGGCGTTAGTCCGACCGGGCGCGCCGCAACTCCTCCATCGCCTGCTTCAGCTCGGCCAGGTCCCTGTGACCGCCCTCGCCCGTCTTGAGCCCACCGGCGAACCTAACGGCGGCCAGGCGCACGGCGGGCGGCAACTCGGCATTGCGCATCGTGGTCACCGCGGCGGACAGGTCGGCCCGGGCGCGCTCGAGCAGCAGCGCCCCTTCTGCGAGTTCGAGCTCGATGTCGATCCCCGCAGGAATCTTGATGTCGGCACGGTGCAGCCACGTGGCCCACGGGTCCCCCCAGGACTCCACGGCGAAGGACCACAATCCTTCGCTGTCGGGGGACACGGTGGCTCCCCACTGGTCCAATCCTGTGCCCAGGTCGAGCATGCGTCTGCGTTGGTGCTCGCGTCCGGCTGCGTCGCGCAGCACGACTTCGACGCCGAGAAGATCGTGACCTTCGCGAAATGCTGTGGCCCGGACCGGGATCTGCTCGCCCACGACCGCCTTGGCCGGGCGCCGGCCGGACTCGACCGTGGGCGAGACGTCAGTGACGGGGAAGCGGCCGGTGAGAACCGACGGGACATCGGTGGTAGCTGCGTGGGCGGGCGCTTGGCGCGTGGTGGCCCCGGCCGAGGAGTTCTTCGGGGCCGATGCCTTCTTGGCGGTTGCCTTCTTGGCGGTTGCCTTCTTGGCGGTTGCCTTCTTCGCCGGGCCCGCGGTCTTCTTGGCGGGGGCCGCCGGCCTCTTGGCGGGTGTCGCCTTTGCCGCGGTCTTCTTGGCGGGGGCCGCCGGCTTCTTCGCGGTTGCCTTCTTCGCGGGCGTCTTCGCCGGGGCCTTCTTGGCGACCGAATCCGGCACGGTCGGGCCCGCCGCCGCAGAGAACTCCGGCACCGTCGGCGAATTTCGCTGCGTCATAGCCCACAAGCCTATCGGCGCCCGGGCATGAGTGGGCCGATGTGTACGAGCCCGAACTCCCAATCGGGGCTTCATCCAATCTGGCGCGTCGTTGGGACACCTACGGAACTCCGAAGTGTCCCAACGGCGCGCCAACCACCTGCGCACACACCGCCCCGGATGGGACGCCGTAGGGAGCCGAAACTCGCCTGAAATCGGGCACGGCTTACCGGCAAGATCACGCGGCGTTTCGGCCTACCGACGGGTTCAGATGCGCGTCACGAGCCCGCAACAGGCACCCGCTAACGTGACCGCCGTGAAGGCTATTCGTCGCTTTACCGTCCGCACTGTCCTGCCCGAGAATCTCGCGCCGCTCGAGGAACTGGCCGCCAACCTGCGTTGGTCCTGGCACCCCGAGACTCGAGACGTCTTCGCCGCAATGGACCCCGCGCTGTGGCACGAGGTCGGCGACGACCCGATCCGCATGCTCGGTGAGGTTTCGGTCGAGCGCCTCGACGAACTCGCCAGCGACCCTGGCTACGTCGACTGGGTACGTCGTACCCGCGATGAACTCCACGCCTACCTGCACCGCGACGCTTGGTTTCAGCATCAGCCCGATGACCGACCCAGTGCGATCGCCTACTTCTCCCCGGAATTCGGCATCGCCGCCGCACTGCCGCAGTACTCCGGCGGCCTTGGCATTCTCGCTGGCGATCACCTCAAGGCAGCATCCGACCTCGGGATTCCGATCATCGGCGTCGGCTTGTTCTACCGCGCCGGCTACTTCCGGCAGACCCTGTCGCACGAGGGGTGGCAGCAAGAGACCTATCCGGTGCTCGATCCCGATGGCAGTCCGGTGTCGCTGCTGCACGACACCGATGGTGAGCCCGTGGTCATCACGATCGGTATGCCCGGTGGTCGCACGATGCATGCGCGCGTCTGGGTCGCCCAGGTCGGGCGTGTCCCGTTGCTGCTGCTCGATACCGACATCGAGGTGAATGAGCCGGCGGAGCGCGAGGTGACTGACCGTCTATACGGCGGCGGTACCGATCACCGCTTGGCGCAGGAGGTGCTCCTCGGCATCGGCGGCGTGCGTGCGATTCGCGCGTACTGTCGGCTCACCGGCGCCCCCGAGCCGGAGGTCTTCCATTC
>JAYNIC010000282.1:0-2405 GCA_038108715.1 Candidatus Nanopelagicales bacterium
GGGCGGTGATGGCGACCGGGAGTAGCGGGTCGGGCATGACCCAGGGCTCGATGAGCAACGGATTCTCCGGCGACGAAAGCGTGTCCCCGGTCTCGGCGTGCGCCACGCGAGAAACAACGCCAATCTCACCCGCGCGGAGCTCATCGACCGCATTAAGGTTGCGGCCCAGCGGAAGTGAGATGGAACCACCCTTCTCGTCGACGTCGTGGTCCTCGTGACCTCGTTCGGTGAGGAAGTGTCCGGAGACGTGCAGCGTGCTGTCGGCGCGCAGGGTGCCCGAGAACACTCGCACCAGTGACTGGCGGCCGGCGTAGGAGTCCGACGAGCGGACCGTTAGCGTCGCAGCGTAGGGGCTCGCGCGGGCTACCGTCGGGGGCGGTGACCGCGGGCACCTCATGCTCGAGCGGAGAGGGAAAGCCGCGCACGAGGATCTCCAGCACCTCCTCCATGCCGAATCCGGTCGGACTCGAGGCGGTCAGCAGAGCCGGAAAGAAGTGGCCGCGGGCGACCGCCTTCTCCAGGTCGGAGACGAGCGTGTCGAAGGCCACGTCTTCGCCACCGAGGAAGCGCTCCATCAAGGTTTCGTCTTCGGACTCGGTGATGATGCCCTCGATGAGCGCGGTCCGCGGATCCTCGATGAGTTCGACATGTTGAGGATCGGGATCGCGTTCGACGCGTGAGCCGCCTGAGTAGTCGAAGATCTGACGTGAGAGAAGGCCGATCAACCCCGCCACCTGTCCGTCGTCGGCATGTAGTGGCAGGTACAGCGGCAGCACGCCCTGGCCCTCACCGAACAGTTCATGGCATCGATCAAGGACGCCCTCGGTGTCAGCGCGGGCATTGTCGGTCTTTGTGATGACCACCGCCCGGGGCATGCCGACCGCCGCGCACTCGTCCCATAGCAGGCTCGTCGCGGCATCAACGCCATCGACCGCGGACACGACGAACAAGGCTGCGTCCGCTGCCCGGAGACCGGCCCGAACCTCACCCACGAAATCGGCGTAACCGGGCGAGTCCAGCAGGTTGATGCGCACCCCCTGCCACTCCAGGGGCACCAAACTCAATGAGACCGAGCGTCCTTGACGGTGCTCGGCCTCGTCGGAGTCGGACAAGGTGCTGCCCGATTCGATGGTGCCTGCCCGGTTGATCGCTCCGGTGGTGAGTGCCAGGCTCTCGACGAGCATGGTCTTGCCGCTGTGGCTCGGTCCGACGAGAACGACGTTGCGGATCTGGGACGGATCGACGGGGACGGACTCGGGCATCGGACCTCCACATGATCGTTTCGTTAGGTCCCACCCTTACGCGACACCTCGCCGGGCGCAAGGGACCTCCGTCACCCGGCCAGGTCAGGCCGTAGCATCAGAGGCGCCCGGAAAGTCCGGTCAGGCGAGGAGAAGCGGTGCTCAACAACCCGGCGGCCCGCAAGGTGTCGACCTTCGTCCTGGAGCCACTCGCCCGTGGCCTGCTCAAGCTGCACGTCTCTCCTGATGCCGTGACAGTCGTCGGCACGCTCATCACCTGCACCGCCGCGCTGGTGTTCTTCCCACGTGGCGACTTCATCCCCGGTGTCATCATCATCGCCGCGTCCGTCATAGCGGATTTGCTGGACGGGACGATGGCGCGGTTGTCTGGTCGTGCCGGCCCCTGGGGCAACTTTCTCGATGCCACGTTGGACCGCGTGGCGGACGGGTGCGTGTTCGGCGCTCTCGTCCTGTGGTCGGTTGCCTACGCCGAGCCGTGGGTCACGGCGGCCGCACTGACCTGTCTGGTCGGCGGACAGGTGATCTCGTATGCCAAGGCGCGGGCCGAGGCCGTGGGCGCGACGGCCAATGTCGGCATCGCCGAACGCGCCGAGCGTCTCATCGTTGTTCTTCTCGCCGCCCTGATCGCTGGCTTCGGCGTGCCCTACGTCCTACCGGTCGCCCTTGCTCTCCTCGCGATCGTCAGCGTCATCACGGTGATCCAGCGCATCGTCGTCGTACGTCGTCAACTCCGACCGCACGCTCCGCAAGGCGACTCGTGAGCGATGCCCGCGCCGTCAGTCTGACCGACCGCGCCACCGACCTGGGCTTCGGGCTCGGCTGGTCGGCCGTGCGGGCCATGCCCGATTCGGTCGTTGACAGGGTCTTTCGTGCGGCGGCCGATCGCACCTGGCGTCGACAGGGTTCGAGTGTTCGGCAACTCACGGCCAATTTGTCGCGGGTGCTGCCCTCGGAGCGGCTGCCCGAGCTGTCCGAGATCGCCCATGAGGGTGTTCGCCGATACCTGCGGTATTGGAGTGAGGTCTTCCGGCTGCCGGAGTGGAGCCAGCAGCGGGTGAATGAGACCTTAGATCTAGTCGAGGGAGTGGTGCGCCTCGATGATGCGATGAACTCCGGCAGGGGGGCCGTGATGGCCTTGACCCA
>JAYNIC010000283.1:0-2390 GCA_038108715.1 Candidatus Nanopelagicales bacterium
GCCCTCGACCTCGCCCACGACATCATCGAAGGACCGGGTCTTATGACCGGTGCCGGCCTCGAACGTATTGCCATGCATGGGGTCGCAGATCCACAGCACGGGGTGACCGCTGGCCTCCACCTTCTGCACGATCGACGGGAGCACGTCGCGCACCCTGCCGGCACCCATGCGGGTAATGAGGCTCAATCGCCCCGGCACGCGATCGGGGTTAAGGATCTCCACGGCTTCGAGCACCTCATCAGGAGAGGCCGTCGGGCCCACCTTCATGCCGATGGGATTGCGAATCGTCGAGGCAAAGTGCAGGTGCGCACCGCCGAGTTGCCGGGTGCGCTCACCGATCCACAGGAAGTGGCCCGACACGTCGTAGGGCAGTCCGGTCCGCGAATCGGTCCGCGTCAGCGCACGCTCATAGTCCAAGCTGAGCGCCTCGTGCGCGGCGTAGAACTCGACGCGCGTGAACTCCTCCGGATCCGCACCGCATGCCTGCATGAAGGACAGTGCTCGATCGATATCGGCGGCCATGCGCTCGTACCGCTGACCGGCCACCGACTCGCGAACGAAGTCCTGGTTCCACGCATGCACCTGTCGCAGGTCGGCGTAACCACCCTGGGTGAACGCACGGATGAGGTTCAAAGCCGCGCCGGAGGCGTGGTAGGCCTTGAGTAGCCGTGCGGGATCCGGCACGCGCCCGGCCGCGTCGAACGCGATGGCGTTGTCGGCATCACCGAGGTAGCTGGGGAGTTCTACGCCGTCTCGGACCTCGATCGACTTGGAGCGCGGCTTGAAGTACTGGCCGGCCACGCGGCCAAGTTTGACCACGGGCAACGACGCGGCGTAGGTGAGCACGACCGACATCTGCAGGACGGTCTTGAGCCGCGCTCGGATCGAGTCCGCGGTATTGGCCGCGAACGTCTCCGCGCAGTCACCGCCGGTGAGCACGAAGGCCTCGCCCCGAGCGGCCTGACCGAGCCGCTCGGTCAGCAGGTCGCACTCGCCAGCAAACACAAGCGGGGGCAGAACACGAAGCTCGGCAAGGGCAGTGTTCAGGGCAGCCTCATCGGGCCATACCGGCTGTTGCACGGCAGGCAGATCAGGCCAGACGATCTCGGACATGGGTGACAGGGTACGCGGTGCACGCGCGGGGAGGACGCCCCGGAGCGGTCAGCCGAAGAACGCCTTGGCCTCGTCGTAGCGGGAGATCGGCACCGTCTTGAGTTCGCCGGTGGCATCGGCCAAGGGGACTCGCACGATATCGGTCCCGCGTAGGGCGACCATCTTGCCCGAGTCCCCGTCCTTCACGGCATCGATGGCGTGGAGTCCGAAGCGGGTCGCAAGAACGCGGTCGAACGCCGTCGGGGTGCCACCACGCTGGATATGCCCGAGGACAGCAGCGCGCGACTCCTTGCCGGTCCGCTTCTCGATCGCGCCGGCTAGCCAGTCACCGATTCCGCTGAGTTTGACGTGCCCGAACGCGTCGACGGTCGCATCCTTGGTGATGAGATCGCCGTCCTTGGGCAGGGCGCCCTCGGCGACACAGATGATCGGGGCGTACTGCTGCTGGAAGCGCTGCTCGACCCAGCCGCAAACCTCGTCGAGATCGAAGGGCACCTCGGGAATGAGGATGACGTTGGCGCCGCCGGCCATGCCGGAGTGCAGGGCAATCCACCCTGCGTGTCGGCCCATGACCTCAATGACGAGGACGCGATGGTGCGACTCGGCCGTCGTATGCAGCCGATCGATGGCCTCAGTCGCAATCGTCACCGCGGTGTCGAAGCCGAAGGTGTAGTCCGTTGCGTTGAGATCGTTGTCGATCGTCTTCGGTACGCCGATGACCGGTAGGCCATGGTCGGCGAGTTTCGTCGCCACGCCCAGGGTGTCCTCGCCACCGATGGCGACCAGCGCGTCGACGCCCAGATCGGAGAGGTTCTGCTCAATGCGCTCGACACCACCTTCAATCTTGATGGGGTTGGTGCGCGAAGAGCCGAGGATCGTGCCACCGCGCGGGAGGATGCCGCGAACGCTCGCCACGTCGAGATCCATCGTGATGCCCTCGAGCGGACCTTTCCAGCCATCGCGGAATCCGACGAAGTCGTACCCGTATTCCCTCACCCCCTTGCGGACCACGGCTCGGATCACAGCGTTGAGTCCGGGGCAGTCGCCGCCACCGGTGAGGACACCTACGCGCATTCAGTACTCCAGATCGATCAGTGGGAGGGGCTGTAAACGTTCTCAGAGCCTAGCCCATATCGCGCACGGGGCGATCATCCCGGCCTGGGTCCGAGCAGGCAGGCCCGTCGACCACCTGCCTGATGACGCAGACCGGGTCTATCGTCACCGCCATGGCCATCCTCGCTCTGGACGCCGGCACGACCGGGGTGACCGCCCTGATC
>JAYNIC010000284.1:0-2386 GCA_038108715.1 Candidatus Nanopelagicales bacterium
GCCGACGATGCCCACCTCGAAGGAGACGTTGTTGACCTTGGCCAGGGGCATGTCGCGCCCCTTCTTGGCAATGACCCCCGCCCGGGTGATGATGCGCCGGTTGGTGAAGACGTACTGCGTCGTCACCCACATCGCGAATGGTCGGATGACCCAGACGATAAGGATGATGGCACCGACACCGATGATGATCGGCCGACCGATGGTCTCGAGGAATCCGTCCGCAGTCCATGACCAGTTGCCCAGCGACACATAGAGCCAGGTGCCGACAAAGACCGTGAGGATAAGCCACAGGACGGGGAGGATGAGTCCGCGCCAGTGCGGCTTCATTTCGAACTCGATGATCTCGCCATCGCCCAGCAACCGTGTTGGATATCCCATGCCCGCATCGTGGCACACGGCTCCGCAGAGATCAGCCGAATTGCCCGTCGGCTGGACGTAGATGGACCACATCGCCAGCCGTGACGGAGTGCTCCCGGCCCGCGTCGTCGATCACGACGAGTTCACCGCCCGATCCCAGGGCCGCCGCGACTCCGACGACGTCGCCGCCTGCCCGGTGAACGCGAACTCGCTCTGCGATTGTCGCCGATAACTCGATGTAGGCCGTGGCGACGTCGTCCCCGGCACACCACGAACGATAGGCGCGCGCCACCTCGCTCAACACCTCGGCGAGGACGGTCTCGCGAGTCACCCGCGCCCCTTGCAGATACAGCGACGTCCCGCCCTCCGGGAGTTCATCGGCCTGATGGGACACGTTGATGCCCAAGCCGAAGACGACTGCCCCATCCGCGAGACGCTCGGCGAGGAGACCCGCCAACTTGCCGACCTCGCCGTCCGTCACCACGACCACGTCGTTGGGCCACTTCAGTCGGGCCGGCACGCCCGCGACGGCGTTCAGCGCGCGAGCAACCCCTACTCCCACGACAAGCGGCAACCAGCCGATCCGATCGAGTGAAGGATCCGGGCGCAGCAGCAGACTCATCCACAGTCCGGCGTACTGGGCGGACTCCCATGGCCGTCCCCGGCGGCCGCGACCGGCCGTCTGCTCCTCGGCGACGACCAGCGTGCCCTCGGGCGCCCCCTGGGCCGCGAGTTGCTCGACGTCAACCATCGTGGACCCCGTCGTCGCGAGCACCCGCGGCTCGGGCCAGGGCGCCCAGCCACGAATGGGTCCCAGATCCTGAAGGGGTCGGCGATCCGAGACCGCATCGAAGTCGCTGCTCACCCGGCTAAGGTACGACGGTGACCTCGACTCCCGCGGCAAAGGCGCCGCATACGACAGCCGAGAAGGCCGACGAACTCATCCGTCGGCGTACCGAGGCAGCAGGTCGGCGCCAGGCCGCCATCGACACGCAGCACGCCAAGGGCAAGCTCACGGCCATGGAGCGCATCGAGGCGTTCCTCGATCCCGGCTCCTTCCAGCAGATCGACGGGCTCACCCGGCACCGGTCGCACAACTTCGGTCTCGACAAGAGCCGGCCCTACGGCGACGGCGTCATCACCGGCTACGGAACGGTGGACGGCCGTCCGGTGTGCGTGTTCGCACAGGACTTCACGGTCTTTGGTGGTTCGCTCGGTGAGGTCTTCGGCGAGAAGATCGTCAAGGTCATGGACCTCGCACTCAAGACCGGGTGCCCCATCATCGGCCTCAACGACTCCGGCGGAGCACGCATCCAAGAAGGTGTCGTCTCGCTCGGCCTGTACGGCGAGATCTTCAACCGCAATGTCCAGGCCTCGGGTGTCATCCCGCAGATCTCCTTGATCATGGGACCGTGCGCGGGCGGTGCCGTCTACTCCCCCGCCATCACCGACTTCATCGTCATGGTCGACAAGACCTCGCACATGTTCATCACGGGCCCGGACGTCATCAAGACCGTCACCGGGGAAGACGTCCCCTTCGAGGAACTCGGCGGTGCCCGCACGCACAACACCAAGTCCGGGGTCGCGCACTACATGGCCGAGGATGAGTCTGACGCGTTCGACTACGTCCGCGCACTGTTGTCCTACCTGCCCAGCAACAACCTCGATGAGCCTCCGGTCTACGACATCGCGGCCGATCTCGCGGTGACCGAACACGACCGTGAGTTGAACACGCTGATCCCCGACTCACCGAACCAGCCGTATGACATGCATCGAGTGATCGAGCATGTTCTTGACGATGATGAGTTCCTCGAGGTGCAACCGCTGTTCGCTCCCAACATCATCTGCGGTTTCGGTCGCGTCGAGGGTAGACCGGTCGGGGTCGTTGCCAATCAGCCCATGCAGTTCGCCGGAACGCTCGACATCGAGGCCTCGGAGAAGGCCGCTCGTTTCGTGCGCACGTGCGATGCCTTCAACGTCCCCGTCCTCACATTCGTCGACGTACCGGGCTTCCTGCCCGGCACCGATC
>JAYNIC010000285.1:0-451 GCA_038108715.1 Candidatus Nanopelagicales bacterium
GGCCATCCAAGAGGGCTGCAACATGGTCGTCACCGTGGGCTTCCTCCTGGGTGACGCCACTGACGCGGCGGCTCAGGCGAACCCCGACACGGACTTCGCCATCGTCGACTACGCCTATGAGGCCCCGTCGCCGAACCTGAAGGGCATGGTCTTCGCGACCGAGCAGTCGAGCTTCCTGGCTGGCTACCTCGCCGCGGGCATGTCCAAGACGGGAATCGTCGCTACCTATGGTGGCATTCCGATTCCGCCCGTTACCGCCTTCATGACCGGCTTCTACCAGGGCGTGCAGTACTACAACAACGACGTGGGCACCAACGTCAACGCCGTCGACGAGGACGGCAAGACCTTCGGCTTCATCACGGGAAGAGGCAAGCCGCCGAAGAATTATCCCGAGTTCAAAATCGAGGGACTAGAGGTGCCCATGGAGCACTACAACAAGAAGGAAGGCGCA
>JAYNIC010000285.1:461-936 GCA_038108715.1 Candidatus Nanopelagicales bacterium
GAATAAGGGCAAGCAGATCGCGAAGAACTTCATCCAGCAGGGTGCGGACATCATCTTCCCGGTTGCTGGCCCGGTGGGTCTAGGCACCGCTGCCGAGGCGCAGGCCTCCGACGGCGTCATGGTGATCTGGGTCGACACTGACGGTTGCGTGAGTGCCGAGCAGTACTGCGACGTCTTCCTGACCAGCGTCATGAAGCGCATCGACGTGGCTGTGGCTGCGGCCATCGGCTCGGGTGTAGATGGAACGTTCTCCAGCGACCTCTACGTGGGAACTCTGGACAACGGCGGCACCGCGCTCGCCCCGTACCACGACTTTGAGGGCGAAGTTTCCATGGACCTCCAGGGCGAGTTGGCTGGCGTTCAGCAGTCGATCATCGACGGGACTATTACCGTCACCCCGTAACGCCCCCGCGGGTGGCGTTCACGCCTCCCGTAGGGCCCACCATCGAAAGTTGAGGTGTGCCCGGGGTGGAGC
>JAYNIC010000285.1:946-2383 GCA_038108715.1 Candidatus Nanopelagicales bacterium
GCTCCACCCCGGGCACACCTAATTCGCTCAGTCGCTCTAGCGCGGACATGTGGCGATGCGGGCGGCTCGCGGAAGGATGGTTCATGCAACTGCAATTGCGCGGCATCACGAAGCGCTTCGGTGACCTCGTGGCCAACGACGACATCACGCTTGAGGTGCGTCCCGGGCAAATTCACGCCCTGCTGGGGGAGAACGGCGCGGGCAAGAGCACCCTCATGAACATCCTGTTCGGCCTCCTTCAACCAGACGCTGGCGAGATCATCATCGACGGCACGCCGGTGACCTTCCGCAGTCCAGCCGACGCCATCGACGCCGGCATCGGCATGGTCCACCAGCACTTCATGCTCGTCCCGGTCTTCACCGTCGCCGAGAACGTCGAACTCGGAGATGAGCGAACGGGCTTTGCCGGCACCCTCAAGCGCAAGGAGGCTGAGGAGGCCGTGCGCGAAGTCTCGCGCCGCTTCGGGCTCGAAGTTGACCCGCGAGCGGTCGTCGAGGACCTGCCGGTTGGTTTGCAGCAGCGGGTCGAGATCATCAAGGCTCTAACGCGTCAGGCGTCGTGCCTGATTCTCGACGAGCCGACGGCCGTCCTCACGCCCCAGGAGACGGACGAACTTCTTGAGATTATTAGGGAACTTCGTGATTCCGGCACGAGTATCGTCCTGATCACTCACAAGTTGCGCGAGGTCCGCGCGGCGGCTGATGTCATCACGGTGATCCGTCGCGGCAAGGTCGTGGCCACTGACCTTTCTCCGGAAACCTCGGAAGCCGAACTCGCGTCCCTCATGGTCGGTAGGGATGTGTCACTCACCGTGGATAAGGGCACGTCGTCGCCTGCCGAACCCATGCTCGAGGTGCAGAACTTGAGTCTCTACGCTGCCGATGGTCACGCCGTAGTTGACGATGTGAGTTTCACCGTGCGTGCAGGGGAGATCCTGTGTATCGCCGGGGTGCAGGGCAACGGCCAGTCCGAACTCGTCGAGGCGATCTTGGGGCTGAGCGAGGGCTTACTGGAGGGGAGCGTGACGGTCGCTGGACAGACTACGACGCGCCCCGAGGTCCGTCGCATGCTCGATGCGGGCATCGGTTTCGTGCCGGAGGACCGCGAGCACGACGGGTTGGTGTCGACGTTCAGCCTCGCCCAGAACATGGTTCTGGACCGGATTTCCGAGGCGCCCTTCAGTCGGCGAGGTGTCATCGACTACGGGGCGATTCAGAGCCATGGGTCCACTCTCCTCAGTCAGTTCGACGTGAGGGCTCAAAGTGAGGCAGTCACGGCGGGAACTCTCTCGGGAGGCAACAAGCAGAAGGTCGTCCTGGCCCGCGAGCTGTCCCGAACGCTCAAGGTGCTTATCGCTTCGCAGCCGACGCGGGGCCTGGACGTCGGATCCATCGAGTTTGTGCATCGCCGCATGATCGAGGCACGTGACCAAGGGG
>JAYNIC010000286.1:0-1999 GCA_038108715.1 Candidatus Nanopelagicales bacterium
GAGTCGATCATGTCCACCCACCCACCGCTGCAGAAGCGCCTGGACCAACTGGCCAAGATCGCCGCCGAGATGGGTCAGCGATAACGGATGGGCTTCCTTGATGGACTCCTCGGTCGGCGCAAGCCGGCCAAGCCCAACCTCGACGCGCTCTTCGCCGTGCCCAACGCGGCCATCACTTTGCAGGTCACCAGTGACCTGCTGCCCACCGGCAAGGGGGCTGTCGCCTTCCGTCCCGTTGATGGTCGCGCCTTCGCCGATATTGAGGCCGACATTCGCGCGCTGCTGGACGCCGACGGCGGACCGCCCGTCGAAGTCGTAAGCGATGGCTTCGGCTACACCTGGATCGTGGTCTCGACCGATCCGCCGGATGTGAGCTCTGTCGTGACCGACGTGCACGCGGTCAATGCCACGCTCGCCGATCACGGCTTCGGGCCACAGCTACTGTGCAGCCTCATTCCCTTTCGCGGACCGGACGGTCACACGCTCGCGCTCGTATACCTGTTCAAGCGGGGCACCTTCTACCCATTCGCCCCGCGCGAGGGGGAGCAGCGCGATTCGATCACTGAGTTGCAGATTCGCGACCTGCTTCAAGGAGACCTCCCGTGGGATGCTGACACCTCGCGCTGGTTTGCCCTGTGGGGAGCGCCCGGCTTGGAGTAGGGGGTCACGTGCTACGTCGAGCGATGTCGTCGCTGACCGCCTTCGTTGTCCTGGGCGCGGGGCTGACCGCGGTAGCACAGGCGGCTGAGAGTTCGTCCACACTGCGCGCCACCATCGGCCAAGCGCGCCAGGACAACCAGGCGACTTCGCGAGTCCTGGCCGACCTGCCCGCTGACGATGCCCGTCTGGTGCGCAATCAACTGGGCCGAATGCGGTCGAAGGCGAACAAGGCTTCGGCCAACCTCAGCAGGGCCAAGGGCAAGCCGAGCAAGGCTCTGCGCAAGCAGATCAAGACCCTGGGGCGTCAGGCAGCGGCGCTGCGCAGGGGGGCGGAGGCAGATCAGGCGGCGCTCGCCACGTTGAGCAATGTCCGGGCGCAGGTCGCGAACGATCTGCAGCAGGGTCTGAACTCCGGGTTCCCCGCGGATACGGACCTGCGTCAACTCCAGTGGTCGACAGCCGGAGCTCACGCGATCGCGGATCGTCGCGCAGCACTGGAGCAAGTACGCCGATTGAAGACGTCGTCGTACCGACCGTCGGCATCAGCGGCCTACCAGGTGGCGGCCGCGGGGAACATGCCCGCGACGGTCCCTGGTTTGACGGCGATTCCCGGTGGCTGCGCTCTGCCCACGGTCGAGACGTCGACATACGTTCCTTCGCAGAACTGGACAGGCCCGCGGCTATGGACCACCAACGAACAGATTGCCGCACAGCAAGAGCGGTTGGTGACCCCGTCGGAGGCCCTTCGCAGGGCGAATGCGAGCGTTTTGCGCGCCGCGGCATCCGGCGTCGTCGACGCGGGCTCACCTGCGTCACCGTCTGCGGTCACCAAGCGCGTGCTCGGTGTGGGCTATGCCCGCTGGGTCACCGGTGAGGCGCAGTACGTGAACGCGTTGGTCAAGGACCTCCGAGCATTGGCGACGGCCAAGGCCGCGGATGACCTGGTCGATGAGGCCAAGTGGTCGCTGATTTTGGCCACGCTGGTGGATTGGTTGGCCGACGAACCGTCAGCGCAGGCCGACGTAGAGCGTGCCCGGCGGGTCTTGGAGATGCGCACCCTCGGCAGCCTCGGATGTTCCCTGGCGCTGGAGGAGACCGTGGCGTTCGACAAGCTCAACAAGTCGGTGGTCATCGGCTCGGCCACCGGCATGGTCGCCCTTGCGCTCTCGCGGTTTGCCGAAGATCGCGAGGGTATGGCGGCCACGGTGAATGCCGCCCTGCTGGCGGTGGATCCGGGACTCGATGTCCTCGATGTCGATGGTGGAAGCCCCGAGGGCCCGGGCTACTGGAACTTCCAGAGTGTTCCGGCGGCGGGATCGCTTTCCAGCATCGATCGCAC
>JAYNIC010000286.1:2009-2373 GCA_038108715.1 Candidatus Nanopelagicales bacterium
CGTCGACGGTGGCGCAGGTGCCGGCGTTGCGGGCAACCGGTTCGTTCGTGCTCGGCTCGAGCGCGCCGTTCGGATCCAATGAGGAGACCACGAGCTTCGCTGACACGACCGAGGCCGCGATGCGCAGCACCCTGCCCGCCTGGATCGCTGGTCGGTACGGCGATCCCGAGGCCGTGACCGTCGCACTCGAGGGCCAATTGCGGCAGGGCATCGAACTTCTGTGGTGGCCCGAGGACGAGACGCCCGCTGCCGTGCCTGACGCCGCGCTCTTCCCCAGCACCGGCCTCGCCGTGCTCCGCGCGGGCAGTGCAACCGCCTGGCTCAAGGGGCAGGCGGCGTTCACCAATCACACGCACCTCGATGC
>JAYNIC010000287.1:0-2311 GCA_038108715.1 Candidatus Nanopelagicales bacterium
GAGACATCCGGGTCTGTGGCGAGGAACTTGCACTTATTGATCTGGTCAATGGGCATGGACTCGCCGCGATCAGGTGGCGAGAGGACATATACCGAGTAGCCGGCGTGATAGAGCATCTGCGCCCAGCCCTCGCGCAAGTCCGGCGTGGTCATCCAGATGTCTGAGGCGAGCCCGTAGCCGGGCACGAGGACGATGTTGGGGCCGGTGGGGTTCTCCGGACGCAGGTAGGTAATCCGTGCCTGGTAATACGTCGACGTGCGCTTGCTGGTGGGGAAGCCCTTGGGAGCGTCGCGGTTGTCCGACCAATTGGACTTGTGCTGCTCGCCATTGACATAGAAGACGCCGAATCCGTCAGGTCCCGGTGGCGTGATCGCTTGCGGTTCCGTTGCCGACTCAGCGGCTGCTGGCATGGACGCCGTACCCCGGGTAAGGGCCACGCCCGCCGTGAAAGCAAGGGTGATCGCGAGCATGGCCACAAGTCCGCTGAAAAGGCGTTTGCGTGTCGTCGGTGCGTCTCCCGGCGGTGTCGCTGAATCGAGCATCATCTGTCCCTTCCCTTGCATGACTTGCGCACGGTACCCCAGGGCTCGGCTCGTGGCCGACACGTGCTTCCGATGAGAGAATGCTCGGGTGTCATGGCTCGTGGACGAACGTCGACCCCTCACGGCCCGGTCATGACCGAGATCATCAAGACGCTCCCGAAGTCGGCACTGCTCGTGCTCTTACTCATCGCCATCCCGGCCCTCATCGGCGGCTGGCTCGGTGGTCCAGCGGGTGCTCCGGCCCTGATCATCGGCATGGTCGGCGGCACGTTGGGCTCGATGGCGTGCGGCTACGGAGCGGCCCGGCGCTTCCTACCGGTCCTCGCCGCGGCACTGCTCCTCGGCGGGCTGACGACCGGTCAATGGCCCTGGGTCCTGGTCGTCGCCGGCTTTGGCGCCTTCGCGGGATGGAGGGCACGGTGGGGACAGTTGGCGCTCTACGCCTTCGCGGGCATCTTCGCGGCCACGGCGCTGCCCCTCTCGACGGTCGGCGACAGCCTGATCACGGTTGTCTTCGTCCTCATCGGCGGCTACCTCGGGACCCTGCTGGCGCAACGCCAAGGTGCGCCCGCGCATATTGAGGGGCCGGCGAAGTCGGTCAATCGTGCGCTGGCCACCGCGGGCGTTCTCGGGCTCGCCGCTGGCCTGGGTGCTCTGGTGGGCTTCCTCACCGACCCCGGGAATGGGTACTGGATCCCATTGACCGTGTTGTTGCTCGCCCCTCAAGTGGCGGAGGGCAACCTGCGCCAGTCCTGGCACCGCGTGCTGGGCACCCTTGCTGGCCTCGGGATTGTCGCGCTCCTGGTCTTGCTCAACCCACCTGCATGGGTGGGCGCCTCTCTCGCGATGCTGTCACTTGTCTTGATCTTTTCGATCTCCGAGCCCTACTGGTTGCAGACAGTCTTCATCACGCTGTTCCTCGTGCTCGTCGCTGCGCCGCCCGGTCAGGAGATCGACTTCAGCACCCAACGCCTCGCCTTCACGTTAATCGGCGTAGCGATCCTGCTGGTCATCGCTGGCGTGGCGGCGTGGACGGCGCGTCGCTTGTCGGCCGACGCACGCCATCCTCGTTTGTCACCTTAATCCGCGTTTGGGCGCCGATTTTGGGCCCGATATCGCGGTTTAAGGTGACAAACGTAGGGACGGCTTGCGGAACCGGTCAATCCGGAGCCTGGATGCTCACGGTGTTGGATTTCAGTCCGTCCGCGGTCGCCACACGGGCGTAGAACTTCTTCCCGGTTTTGCGCTGCCAGGTGAAGGTTCCGTCGGTGATGACCGGCCGAGCTGAGCCCTGCAGGTACGTCGTCTGGCCGGGAAAGTGGTACGACGGGATGAGTGTCGTCCCGTCGGCGAGGCCGGAGGTGGTTCCGGTGATCAGGATGCCGGGCTTGCCGCCGATGGTGGTACGCGAGCCAACAATGAGGATGCTCACGTCCGACTCAACGACGGTCCCCGCTGCGACGACTGCGGTCTCTGCCGACGTGCCCTGCGCCCACCAGACACGGATACTCCCGTCCGGCAGGACGACAGCGTCGGGGTCAAAGGCTCCCTGTCGTGCGGGGGCGGTGTAGATCGGAGTGGTGCTGCCGAAGTCCCACGTGAGGCCGTCGCGGGACGTGGCGGCGTACAGCTTTTGGTAGAACGGCCCGCTGCTCTTGCCAGACGGGAAGTCCGCGGTGAGCATCAGCCAGGAGGCGTCGCTGAGTTGCACGACCGATGGATCGACCATGTCCGGCGGGGTGCGGATGCCGGATTGCGGCGTCCAGGAC
>JAYNIC010000288.1:0-1549 GCA_038108715.1 Candidatus Nanopelagicales bacterium
TGGCCGAGGGGTTGATCGCCAGGGGCGGGGCTGGGAATGGACTGGGAAGCAGGGTCGCCCAAAGCAGATTCGTCTGGGAACGACGAGATCCGGGACGTACCCTCTGTGACATGACTGCGACAAAGCGAACTGCCGCCACCTGGGCCACCGCCGCCATGGCCGGTGCCCTCCTCCTCGCCGCCTGCTCCGGTGGCGACGAGGCAGCCACCTCCTCATCGGCGGCCCCCTCGAGCTCATCGAGCTCGTCGAGTTCGAGCAGTTCGAGTTCGAGCAGCTCCTCGACGGAGCCGACCGACGGTCCCACCAAGATCGTCGCAGTCCTCTGCGATGAGGCCACCGCTGAGTCGATCGCCGTGCTCGATGCCGCGGTCAGCGACGACTTCACCATCAGCCAGGTCGTCGATGTCCGCACCGACGACGACGGCATGCACGCCATCCTCGCCTTCGTCGAGGGTCCGGGCCTGGCGGTGCTCGCCCAGTGGACCGGCGAAGGCCTGGACCTGCAGAACCTCGCCGCGGTCGACGAGTTCGCCGCCCAGGTGAGCGGCGCCCCCATGGCCACGCCCGACGAGGCGACGCAGGATCTGATCGGCCAGACCGTCCAGTGCTACACCACCCTGTTCGCCCCCGATGAGTCCGGCGACAAGAAGAAAGACAAGGACAAGGAGTAGTTCAGGGCACTAGCGTCGGCCCATGCGTCGATTTCTCCTTGCTCTGGCGGCAACCGCCCTTCCCGTTTCACTGCTCGTGGGCACGCCCGCGGCGCAGGCTGCTGACCTCGAATACGTCACGCTCAACGCCAAGGGCCTGAAGCAGACCCTGATCAAGAAGGCGTGGGGCCCGCTGTGGCTCGGCAACGTCGACTCCTATAGGTACGAGGTTCCCGACAAGGGCGCACGACCGGTGGAGTGCTACACCAAGGGCGCCCCGGTCAAGGGGGAGAAGTCCGACACCTTCGCGGCCATGGAGACGGTCTTCAAGCAGAACAAGGCCGACCACTACCTCAACATCGCGCAGTTCGTCTACCAGTACGCCGACGTGCAAACAGCCGAATTCGCCTGGCAGGACCTGATGAACAAGTCGGGGGCTTGCGCCGGCAGCCACGTCCACGCGATCAAGGACAAGGACGGCAACAAGATCGGTGAAGCCACGGTCGTCATCGAGGTGTCCTTCCGCTCCGGGATGTACGGCCAGCAGCAGATGGTGATCAACGAGGACGTGCGCTACGACAAGCCTTTGCCCGGCGGAGCCGACACGGTCGCGTCCGCCGACGAGATCTCCATCTGGAGTTTCGACGGAATGACGATCATGGAGGTCGAGGCCAACAAGTACGTGCCGAAGCAGAAGAACTTCGTCTTCTCCGATCCCCAGGTGCGCACCATCGAGACACTGGCTTTGGTGACCATCCAGCGCTACCACCTGGCCGCGCTGAAAGCCCTCTAGGGCCGCCCCATCGCGGCCAGCGCCCAGGCCACCACTTCCGCCTCCTCACGCAAGGCGGCGTAGCGGCCCGCCTGGCCGCCATGCGCGCCCTCGCCCAACTCGACCT
>JAYNIC010000288.1:1559-2270 GCA_038108715.1 Candidatus Nanopelagicales bacterium
ACTCGCGATGGCCTCGCGCCGGATCACTGTGCCGCAGGGCCGCGACCCACTTGGCGGGTTCGTGCACGAGCACGCGGGGATCGAAGACGGCCCCGGTCACCAGAAGCGGTGGACGGTCATTGACCTCGGGCAGGTTCAGGTACGGCGTATAGGACTCCATGTAGGCGCGCTCATCAGGCTTGCGCGGATCACCCCACTCCTCCCATTCATTGACGGTGAGCGGGATGTCCGGGTCCAGCATCGAGTTCACACAGTCGACGAACGGCACTTCCGCGATGACCCCGGCCCACCGCTTCGGCGCCATGGCATAGACGGCGCCCTGGAGCAGACCGCCAGCCGACAGGCCGCGGCTCACCATGCGGCCGCCGTCCACGACTCCGTCCGCGAGGCGGTCTGCGGCGGCGATGAAGTCCACGAAGGAGTTGCGCTTGCTCATGAGGTGCCCGTCTAGCCACTGCTGCCGAGACACCTCCCCACCGCCACGGATGTGTGCCTTCGCGACAACGACGCCACGGTCCAGAAACGAAAGCACCCACGTGTCGAACCACGGATCATCGACCGATTCATATGAGCCGTAGCCGTAGAGCAGGCAGGGGGCCGTGCCATCAAGCGGCGTCTCCCGATGCCGCGTGATGACCACGGGCACGGGCCAACCGTCCGGGGCGGTGGCCGAGATGACGTCGCCGACATAGTCATCCGATGAGTGGTTCG
>JAYNIC010000289.1:0-2243 GCA_038108715.1 Candidatus Nanopelagicales bacterium
GTGCGTGCCGGCTCCCTCGTGGTGGACCCTCCGGTTGTGCTCGCCCCGATGGCGGGCGTCACGAACCGTGCCTTCCGGCGCCTATGTAGGGAGCAGGGCGCGGGCCTCTATGTGAGCGAGATGGTGACCTCGCGCGCGCTCGTTGAACGCCATGAGGCCACGTTGGACATGGTGCGTTTCGATCCGGACGAGTCGCCACGGTCGGTCCAGTTGTACGGCGTCGACCCCCACATCGTGGGCGAGGCAGTGCGCATGGTCGTGGATGAGGACCTGGCTGATCACGTCGATCTGAATTTCGGCTGCCCCGTGCCCAAGGTCACGCGTAAGGGTGGCGGTAGTGCGCTGCCCTGGAAGCGCGACCTGTTCACCGACATCGTGACGTCGGCTGTATCGGCCGCCGCCGGTCGCGTGCCGGTGACGGTCAAGATGCGCAAGGGCATTGATGATGACCATCTGACCTACCTCGATGCCGGACGCGTCGCCCGCGATGCCGGCGTGGCCTGGGTGGCGTTGCACGGGCGCACGACGCGGCAGATGTACTCCGGCCGGGCTGATTGGTCGGCGATCTCTCGGCTCGTCGAGGAACTCGATGGATTCCCCGTGCTCGGCAACGGCGACATCTTCAGCGCCCAGGATGCGCTGGACATGGTGGCGCAGACCGGTTGCGCCGGCGTCGTCGTGGGTCGCGGCTGCCTGGGCCGGCCGTGGCTCTTCGGGCAATTGGCCGCGGCGTTCGCGGGGGAGGAGATCCCGGCCGATCCGGAGCTGCCCTACGTGATGGCCACCTTCCGTCGTCATGCCGAACTGCTCATTGACGGATTCGGTGAGTACACCGGGAGCCGGGAGATCCGCAAGCATGTGGCCTGGTACTTCAAGGGGTATGCGGTCAAGCGCCAGGTGCGCCAGGGTCTGGCGAATGTGTCCTCGCTGGCTGAGGTGGATGAGTGGCTCAGCCAGATCGATCCCGATCAGCCGCCGGACGAGGACGTCATGTCCGCTCCGCGTGGTCGCACGGGCGGCGAACGCGCGCCGTCGCTGCCGGATGGCTGGTTGGACAGCCCCCTTCTCGATCAGGAGGCCGCGGCGTGTGTCCGCGAGGCTGAGTTGTCGGTGAGCGGTGGCTAGCGCGGAGCTGCGGTGGCGGCGACCCGAGCCGGGCGATCACGCCCGCATCATGGCCGTGATCGATGACTGGTGGGGTGGACGCTCAATGCGGGCCATGGTGCCTCGGTTGTTCCTCGACCACTTCCGCGGTACGTCGTACATCGTGGAGGACCCGGCAGGCGACCTGGTGGCATTCCTCATCGCCTTCGACTCCCCGGAGGACGACGAGGTGACGTACGTCCACTTCATCGGTGTCGATCCGGCCCGACGGGGGATCGGACTGGGACGGGAGATCTATGACCGCGTGGCATCGGACGCACGCCACCGTGGTCGCCGTCGACTCGCGGCAGTGACCTCGCCGGTGAACACCGCCTCCCGGGCCTTCCACCGTTCGGTCGGATTCGAGGTTGGGGAGGCGATCGAGGACTATGACGGGCCAGGAGAGGCCCGGGTCCCGATGATCTTGCACCTGGACTGACCAGGGGCGGTTCCGCCCAGTGGCACACGGACCGAAGTCCCTAGCCGGGCGCTGCGAATCCTGGTGACATTGGTGGGTGCGCACCTACGTTTACGACTTCGCCCGCGGTAGCCGGAGCCAGTCCGACCTCCTCGGCGGCAAAGGAGCGAACCTGGCGGAGATGACCCGCCTGGGACTTCCCGTGCCGCCCGGCTTCACGATCACCACCGAGGCCTGCCGTGTCTACCTCGAGAAGGGCGAGGAGCCAACCGAACTCGGCGAGCAGATCACCACGTCGCTGGAGCGACTGCAGCAGAGCATGGGGCGCCGACTCGGCGATCCGGCCGATCCGCTCCTGGTGTCGGTGCGCAGCGGTGCGCGATTCTCCATGCCGGGGATGATGGAGACGGTCCTGAACATCGGACTCAACGATGAAAGCGTCAAGGGTCTCGCACAGATCTCCGGCAATGAGCATTTCGCGTGGGACTCCTACCGGCGGCTGATCCAGATGTTCGGCAAGACGGTGCTCGACATCGAGGGCGCACGATTTGAGCATGCGTTGGAGACTGCCAAGAAGGCGGCCGGTGTGACGACCGATATCGACATTCCGGCATCGGCTTTGAAGAGTCTGGTCGACACCTACAAGGCGATTGTTCGCGAAGAGACGGGCCGCGAGTTCCCG
>JAYNIC010000290.1:0-2195 GCA_038108715.1 Candidatus Nanopelagicales bacterium
TCGTGGCCGTGCCCCTGACGCTCACACCTGTGGAAGAGGCCATGCTCGCGGGGGAGCACGGGCCGGCGGTTGCTCTCTCCATGCGCATCATCACTGAACTCGGCCGCATTCGCGGCGCGGAGGAACTTGTCGACATCGAGTCCGTTCACATCGACGGCTGCATCTTCTATGGCCAGGCCGGACTGGACTTCGCACAAAAGCTGGTCGCCCTCGGTGGCAAGGTCAAGGTCCCAACCACCGTTAATGTCGGTTCGGTGGACCTGATCCACCCAACGCTCATCTTGCAGAACAACGACCGCGAGAAGTGGGTCTACCAGGGTGGCCGGGATCTCATGCAGGCCTACGTCGACCTCGGCTGCCGCCAGACCTGGACGTGTGCGCCGTACCAGATGGATTCCCGTCCCGACGTTGGCGCCAACATCGCGTGGGCGGAGTCCAACGCCATTGTCTTCGCAAATTCCGTGCTCGGTGCCCGCACCGATCGGTACGGCGACTTCGTCGATATCGCTGCAGCAATCACCGGCAAGGCACCCCGGGGCGGACTGCATCTAGATTCTGAGCGGCACGGTGACGTGATCCTCGATTGCACGAGCCTGTCCCCGGAGACACTCGCCCTCGATGTCACGTACCCGGTGCTCGGCTATCTGGCCGGCGCTATCGCGGGTACGACGAACCCGGTCCTGGTGGGTATCCCGTCAGACGTCTCGGAAGACAGCCTCAAGGCCGTGGGAGCAGCGGCAGCCTCTTCCGGCGGTGTCGCCCTCTTCCATGTCGTTGGGCGCACGCCCGAGGCACCCACGTTGGAGGCCGCACTCGGCCCGAATGTCGATGCACCCGTTCAGCACATCACCGCCCAGCGCCTCAACGCCGCTCGCCAGGAACTCTCGACGGCCCGCGAGGACAAACTCGATGCGGTGAGTCTCGGCACTCCACATGCCTCGGTCGATGAGATCGGTGAGGCGTACGACGCCATCATCGGTGGCCCGGCGCTCGCCGAGGGTGTTGCCTTCTACATCTCGACCGGTCGGTCGGTCTTCGCCGAGGCGGATCGCCGCGGATGGGTGAAGCCGCTGGAGGAGTGGGGGGTGACCTTCGTGCTCGACACCTGCACCTATGTCACGTCCATCCTGCGGCCCGGCACCCGCACGGTCATGACCAACTCCGGCAAGTGGGCGCACTATGCCCCCGGCAACATGGGCGTCGACGTCGTACTCGCAACCCTGGGGGAGTGCGTCGAGTCCGCCACGACGGGCCACGTGACCTGGAACCGGGAGCTCTTCACATGACCACGATCACCGGCTGGCGCGTCACCTCCGGAGAGGCCGGGGGCGCGGTACTCAAACTTGATGAGCCCGTGTCCTTCTGGGGTGGCATCGGTCCCGAGGGCGACATCATCGACGTCCATCACCCACAGCACGGGGCGATCGTCACCGCACGCATTCTCGTGATGCGCTCGGGTCGAGGATCGAGTTCGGGCACCTATGTCCTCGCCGAGTTACTGCGCTTGGGCATTGCACCGGCCGGCATCATCCTCACCGAGCCCGACGGCATCATCGCGACCGGCGCGCTCGTCGCCGCAGAGTTGTACGACGCCCGGATGCCGATCGTCACGGTGAGTGATGAGGACTACGCGCGCATCGAGGACGGCGTGACCATATCGATCGCCATGGACGGCGACGCGGCGTTGATCACACTCAATCCCTGACGCAGACGCAGATGCCGCGTAGCCTCCGGAGCGTGGCAGCTTCCCGGGAGGTCTCCATGGCACATCGACACTACTTGCTACGCACCTATCTGCCCGCGGTAATTGCGGGCATCATCGTGGTGCTGTTGATCGTCATGCGGGTGGTCGAGGCTGACCTCCCTGTCGTCGCCGCGATGTCCTTTGTGGTCGGCCTGGCCTGCCTCGCATTCGCGATTGGTGACATGCTGGTGCGCGACGTGCGACGCACCTATGCCGAATCGATTCAGTTCCGCGCTGTGGTGCTCGCCGTCATGATTGCGGAGACAGTGCTGCTCTTTGCCACGACCTACAGAACGGTGAGTGATCTGCCCGGTGAAATCAATGGACTGAGCACGCCACTGGACGCGGTCTACTTCACCATGACGACACTCATGACGATCGGCTACGGTGACATCTCGGCTGAGGGTCAGTTGGCTCGCGGGCTCGTACTCACTCAGATGATCTTCACGGT
>JAYNIC010000291.1:0-2167 GCA_038108715.1 Candidatus Nanopelagicales bacterium
CATCGACATGGAGGCCGAACTCGCTGAAGGCTCACCGTCGGTGCACGCCGCCGAAGATGGCAGCCTCGGCACGAACCGCTGCTACGACTTCCCCCTCATGCCCACCGGTGAGGGCTCCCTCGACGCAGCAATCAAGGAGGCCGGCGACGACGCAGTCGTCATCAAGCGGCGCCTGATCAACAACCGCATCATTGCCGGATTCATGGAGCCCCGCTCGGTCGTCGCCTCGCCCATGGGCATGAGCAACGAGATGACCGTGTGGTCCGCGACGCAGATCCCGCACGTCCTGCGTGTGCTGCTCGCACTCGTCACCGGTCTGCCGGAGAACTCCCTGCGCATCGTCGCCCCTGACGTGGGCGGTGGGTTCGGTGGCAAACTCCAGCTCTATCGCGAGGAAGTTCTCGCCGTGCAGATCGCGCGTCATCTGGGCCGCCCGGTCAAGTGGACCGAGACTCGCAGTGAGGACATGGTGTCCTCGCACCACGGCCGCGACCAGATCCAGGACATCACCCTGGCGGCGACCAAGGACGGCAAGCTCCTCGGCATGCGGGTCGACCTCATCGCCAACATGGGCGCCTACCTGCAGATCATCACCCCGGGCATCCCGCTGCTCGGCATGTTCATGTACCCGGCGATCTACAAGATGCCCGCGTACGAGTTCTTCTGCACGGGTGTCTTCACGAATACGACACCGACCGACGCCATCCGTGGCGCCGGACGTCCGGAAGCTACGTACGCCATCGAGCGCATGATGGATGAACTTGCTACCGAACTCGGCATGGATCCGATGAAGCTCCGTGAAATGAACTGGATCAACCACGAGGAGTTCCCCTACACCACGGTGGCCGGACTGACGTACGACTCCGGCAACTACGAGGCGGCCACCGCCAAGGCGTTGGAGCTCTTCGGGTACGACGCACTACGAGCCGAGCAGGCCGAGCGCCGCGCCTCGGGTGATCCGGTGCAGCTGGGCATCGGCATCTCCACCTTTACCGAGATGTGCGGCTTGGCCCCGTCGCGAACCCTGGGCGCCTTGAAGTACGTCGCGGGTGGCTGGGAGCACTGCACGATCCGGGCCCTACCCACCGGGAAGATCGAACTGATCACCGGCACCTCACCGCACGGCCAGGGGCACGAGACGGCGTGGAGCCAGATCGCCTCAAGCATCCTCGGCGTACCGGTCGAGGACATTGAGGTCGTGCACGGCGACACCGGTCGCGCGCCTTACGGCATGGACACCTACGGCTCGCGCTCGCTCGCGGTCGGTGGACAGGCGATCAAGAAGGCGGCCGAGCGTCTCGTGGAGAAGGCCAAAGTCATAGCGGCCCATCAGTTGGAGTGCTCCCCTGACGACCTTGAGTTCATCCAGGGCGAGTTCCGGGTCAAGGGTGATCCGGCCAAGGCGCAGCCGCTCGGCGCGGTGGCGTTCGAGGCGTTCACGGCCCACAACCTCCCTGACGGTGTCGAGCCGACACTGCAGGCCGAGGCGACGGTCGACCCGGACGACTTCTCTTACCCGCACGGCACGCACCTATGTGCGATCGAAGTCGACACCGAGACCGGCAAGTCCAAGATTCGGTCGTATGTCGCGGTCGACGATGTCGGCGTTCAGGTCAATCCCATGATCGTGGAGGGCCAGGTGCACGGCGGCATCGCCTGCGGTATCGCCCAGGCGCTCTACGAGGAGGTGGAGTACGACGAGGACGGCAACATTCTGACCGCCAGCCTCGCCGACTACCTCATCCCGAGCGCGGCGGATCTGCCGAGTTTCACCACCGACCGCACGGTCACTCCGTCGACCACCCACCCCCTCGGCACCAAGGGTGTCGGCGAGGCCGGGGCGATCGCATCCCCACCGGCCGTCATCAATGCGGTCGTCGACGCCTTGCGCCACATGGGTGTCAACGACGTGAAGATGCCGGCCACACCCGAAACCGTTTGGCGAGCCATCCAGGCCGCCCAGGGAGGTGCCCAGTGATTCCCGTTGCCTTCGACTACGTTCGCCCCGGTTCGGTGGACGAGGCCGTCGCGGCACTTGCTGCGGCTGGCGAGGACGCCAAGGTCATCTCCGGTGGCCAGTCACTCCTGCCGGTACTTCGGCTGCGCCTGGCTGCGCCGACGTCTCTGATCGACGTCGGCGGCATCGCCGAGATGAGCGGGGTGAGCG
>JAYNIC010000292.1:0-2127 GCA_038108715.1 Candidatus Nanopelagicales bacterium
GATCACACGTGGACCTCCGAGCCGTGGAACGGGATCCAGGACAGCGTGTCCGGCGTGCAGCGCCACTGGATCGAGTGCCTGGACACGGGGCGCACGCCCGAGACATCCGGCGAGGACACCCTCAAGCTCTTGGACATCACCCTGGGCGCTTACGAGTCCCTCGAGACCGGGATGCCCTACCGAGTCGGGAGTTCACTCTGAGTGCCACGGCGGCCCTGCGTGCCGGTCCCCTGCGTGTCGACTACGACGGCGGCGATCTGCGCGGTATCACTGCCGGCGACCTCGAGATCGTGCGTCGGATCTACGTCGTCTTCCAGGATCGAAACTGGACCGCGCGGCCCTGGGTGATCGAAGACGAGACAATCGAGGCGACGGCGGATTCCTTCCGGATCACGTTCACCGCGCGTGGCACCGCCGATGCCGCGCCGTTCACCTGGTCCGCCGACATCACCGGGGCAGCCGACGGCACGATCCGATACGCGATGCGCGGGACGACGACCGCGCCTTTCCTGCGCAATCGCCTCGGACTGTGCGTCCTGCATCCCATGGCGGACTTCGCCGGCCGGCCCTGCACGATCACCTCCCCCGGCGGCCAGCGACACCTGACGGTCTTCCCCGATGCGATTTCACCGCATCAGCCCTTCCACGACATCGCGTCCATGGAGTTCCCCGTGACCGAGGAATCCACTGCGCGTCTGGACTTTGTCGGCGAGGTCTTCGAGACCGAGGACCACCGCAACTGGACGGATGCGTCGTACAAGACCTATTGCACGCCCATCTCCCTGCCCTTCCCGGTCACCGTCGCACCCGGTGACGTCGTTGAGCAGTCGGTAACCCTGACCGTCGGCGGTTCTGCTCCCCCGGCCCAAGCGCCGTCCGATCTCGTCACCATCATGGTCGCGGAGGACGCCGTGCCTCTGCCGGAGATCGGCACGCAACTGACCGATTCGCCATGGACGGATGCTGAGATCGAGGCCATCAAGGCCCTCGGGCTCGGCCATCTCATGGTCACCATCGACGCGAGCGGGCCGAATGCCGAACAGCACTTGCGCGAGGCCGCCCTCCTCGCCTCACACCTCGACACCCGCCTGCGTGTGCGGCTACGTGACGCAGCGCCAGATGACTACGCGCGACTGCACGATGCCAGCCGTGAGATAGCACCGCTGGTCGACTCGTGGATGGTGCTCCGCAGCGACGAAAAGGTCACCGCACGCGCCTCCCTAGATGCCGCACGCTTCGAACTCGGCCCAGACCTGCCCTGGGCGACGGGAACGGACCTGTACTTCACCGAACTCAATCGCGAGCCGGCCGACACGAGCGACCTCACCTGGCTGACCTTCAGCATGAACCCGCAGGTGCACGCCTTCGATGACCGCACCATCATGCAGAACACCGCCACCCAGGAGGTGGTTGCCGAGGCGGCGCGACCGCTCGCCGGTCACGCACGCATCGCGGTGGGGCCGATCACGTTGCGTCCTCGCTTCAATCCCAATGCGACCGACCCTGCGGCTGACGTGAGCAACGACGCACTGCCGAGTTCGGTCGATGCGCGCCAGCGGGGCTGGCAGGCGGCCGCCTGGACGGCGCTGTCGCTGCGGAGCCTTGCACTGGCGGAGACCGTGTCTTGCGCCACCTATTTCGAGGCGCTCGGGTGGCGCGGTCTCCGTGAGCGCGACGCCGGTTCACCGGGCGCCCCGGCCTTCGGTTCGGGCCCAGGCGAGGAATTCCCGGTCTATCGCCTCCTCGCCGGATTGACCGATCAGACCGAGGTCCTGCCAACGTTCTCCGACCAGCCCGAGTTTGCCGATGCCCTAGTGACGCAAGGCCCCGAGGGCGCCCGTGCCTGGCTCATCAACCTCGACGCCGACTCGCGGCAGGTCCGACTGACCGGCATCATCGAGGCCACCGTTGAGCTGCCTGCTCAGTCCATCACCGCCATCGACCTACAAAGGAGTCCGGAGTGAACGACCCGCTCTTTGACCTACAAGGACGCCGAGTACTCATCACCGGTGCGGCGGGGGCCATCGGGTCGGTGCTGGCGCGCGCACTTGCCGAACGTGGAGCCGTGGTCGCCGTACACGACATCACACCCGAGCGCGTCGATACCGTCGTGGCGGAGATCGCGGC
>JAYNIC010000293.1:0-2013 GCA_038108715.1 Candidatus Nanopelagicales bacterium
CGGCATCGGGCCGTCCTCGTCCACGCCGGCACAGCCGTAGCCGCTGCTCACCACTCCGAGGAGGTATGGCGTCGTGGTGCCGCCGAAGAGCGGCCCGCCGGAGTCACCCTGACAGGTGTCGATGACCTTGTTGGTCCCTGGCACGACACCGATCGCGCAGACGAAGTGGTCTGTGTCAGCGCCGATCCCGTAGAAGGTGACACCGTCGATCCTCTCGCTGCCGTCGCTGCCGCACACCGAGTCCGACATGACCGTCAGGTCGGCGACCTTCAGGTAGTCGGAGGCTTGACCGTCAAAGGACAGGTTGCCGTATCCGGCCGAGCGAACGGACTTGCCGGCGGCGAGGTCAGCCTGCGACTCCGTCACCGAGGCGATCGGCATCGGCGTGGCCCCGGGGATGGGCGCGGCGAGAGTGAGGACCGCGATGTCATTGTCGAGCGTTTGGGGGTCGTAGTCCGGATGGGTGGTCACCTGGGTGACGTTGTAGCGCTTGAGGTCGTAGAAGTACGTCGAGGGCCCCCAGGACACCGTCACCTGGTACGGGCGGAAAGTCGCGTTGCTGTCATTCACCGAGCAGTGCCCGGCCGTGACCACGTGAAGGGCGTCCACCAGGGTGCCCCCGCAGGAGTATCCGCCGGCACTGACGTAGACCAGTGGACGAATTTCACCGGGTGAGGGGTCGCGGCCATTGACGACCTGGGGGCCGACTGGGTCCGCCAGGGCTGCGGGTGTCGTCACGCCGATGGAGGCGAGGATCAGTGCCGAAGCGGCAACGGCGAAGGCACGGCGGCGGGACATAGGTCCAGAGTAGGCAAGGATGGGCGGGGATGGTGCACTCAGACCAATACGCGTAACTTTCTGGGAGATTTCCCGGACTTGAGGAGGACTCGGTGGGGACGGCACTCATCACCGGCGGGACGTCGGGCATCGGCATGACCTTTGCCGAGACCCTGGCACAGCGCGGACATGACGTGTGCCTGGTGGCGCGCGACGAGACTCGACTCGAGCAGGTGGCCGACCGCTTGCGTCAGGAGCGGGTCGAGGTGGAGATCCTCGTGGCCGACCTCGCCGATCGTGCTGATCTTGTGCGCGTGGAAGACCGGCTGCGGGACCGAGACCGTCCGGTGGAGATCCTGGTCAACAACGCTGGCTTCGGCGTACCGCAGAAGTTCTCTAGTGGGGATATCGATACTGAGCAGCGGATGCTCGATGTGCTGGTGACCGCGGTGATGCGACTGACGCACGCGGCGGTGCCCGGAATGGTGGCGCGAGGCACCGGCGCGGTGATCAACGTCAGCAGTGTCGCGAGCTGGATCACCGGCGGCACGTACTCCGCGGCCAAGTCGTGGGTGACGGTCTTCAGCGAGAGTCTGTCGCTGGAGTTGGCGGGGACCGGTGTGAACGTGGTCGCGGTGTGCCCAGGCTTCACCCATACCGAGTTCCATCAGCGGGCCGGCATGCAGATGCAGTCGCTGCCGGATTGGATGTGGCTGGACGCGCAGGACGTGGTCGACACCGCCCTGAAGGATGCGCGCCGTGGCCGTCCGATCAGCGTGGCGGGACCGCAGTACAAGGTGTTGTCGCTCGCGGCGCAGTACCTGCCCCGGCCGCTCGTGCGTGCGATCGGCTCCCGCCGCCCCGGCGGCCAAGTCCGAGCGAACTAATTCCGACCGTTTCTCCCGCTTAGCGGGACAAATGGTCGATGGGGGCTCAGTTTGGCCGGTTATCGACCATTTCTCCCACGGTACCTATGGCCGGCCGATGATCTCCGGCAATGCGTTTGTGATTTCCCCTGTTACGACGTCCCACCCGCGCAACCTTGCCGCCAGCGCGGCGCTGCGTACGTCGTCATCGGCCTTCGATGTGATGATCACCGTGACCGGTGCGTCTGGCCAGTCGTGGGTGGCCGCGGACGGTAGTACAGGATCGACCAGGACGTACCCTGCGATCGCCCGGCGTGCGGCGCGCTGGGCAAATCCGAGCCCGGGGGCGAGTGCCGCGTGGCGGCCGGCC
>JAYNIC010000294.1:0-1995 GCA_038108715.1 Candidatus Nanopelagicales bacterium
CCCGTCCGCTGGTCCGGTCGATCGGGACCTGACCCACCCCGGTGAAGAACATCTTGCTGAACAGCCCCTTGATCCCCTTGCCGGTGAAGTACTCAGCCTTCGCCAGGAAGGTGATCGGCCGTGGGCACACCAACGGCAGGAAGAAGGAGTCGGAGAAAGAAAGGTGGTTGCTGACCAGGATGGCCGACCCCTGCTTTGGTACGACGTCCATATCCTGGGTCCACGGCCGGTAGAGAACGCGCAGCCACGGACCGACCACGATCCACTTCAGCACCCAGTAGAGCACGTGCGCCACCTTAGCCCTGTGGCACTATCAGGTGGTCGAAGGAGGCGAACATGCCCTTGATGCCGGGCGCCGAGCCCTACACCGCCGATGGCGGCCCCACCGGAATCCTGCTCCTGCACGGGTTCACCGGCTCACCGAAATCCATGACCCCGTGGGGTGAGCGCATGGCCGCCGAGGGCCACACCGTGCGCGTCCCGAGGCTGCCCGGCCATGGCACACGCTGGCAGGACATGAAC
The DNA here is from genome assembly GCA_038108715.1 of Candidatus Nanopelagicales bacterium. GTDB lineage: Bacteria > Actinomycetota > Actinomycetes > S36-B12 > S36-B12 > Mxb001. Next base: position 523 of record JAYNIC010000294.1, read on the forward strand.
CTCACCCGGTGGGAGGACTGGTACGCCGAGGCAGATCGATCCTTGCGCGAATTGCGCGATGCGTGCGACACCGTGTTTGTCTTCGGCCTGTCCATGGGTGGCTCCCTGACCCTGCGCCTGGCTGAGCAGCACGGCGATGCGATCCGCGGCATCGTCCTGGTCAATCCGGCCGTGCACTCCGAGCGCCCCGACCGCTTCGCGCTGCCGGTGCTCCAGCTCATCGTCCCGGCATTCCCCGGCATCTCCAATGACATCAAAATGCCAGGCCAGGATGAAGGTGCGTACGACAAGATTCCGCTGAAGGCTGCCCACTCCCTCACCAAGTTGTGGAAGGCCGTCAAGGACGACATCGCACGGGTGGATCAGCCGCTGCTGCTCTTCCGTAGCGCAGAGGACCATGTCGTCGAGGCGTCCAACGCGAAGTTCATCCTTGATCACGTCTCGAGCGCAGACGCCACCGAGGTCGTCCTGCCCGACTCCTACCACGTGGCCACACTGGACAACGACGCCGAGACGATCGTGTCGAGCAGTATCGAGTTCGTCCGCCGCCTGTCCTGAGCCATGCCCTCCTTCGGACTACCCGCTGCCGCGTACGCGCCGCTCGTCGACGTCGACCCGCCGTTGGCCGAGCATGTGCTCGATGTCCTCGCCGAGGCCAACCTGCTGGCATACGCCGAGCCGCTCGTCGGCGACACCGGCCCATACCGCGATGTGCGCGCACCCAACCGACCAACCACCCGCGTCTACGTCGTCCGATCAAGCCTTGGCGCTGCCACGCCGCCGCGGCGGCCGACGAAGACGCTCAGGACATGACGCGCGCGTCGGCGGAACAGGTGGATCGCGCCTGGCAGGACATCATCAGCGGCTTCCACTCCGCTGAGGCGCCCGAGCGGCCCGGCTCCGGATTGTCCGACCGACTCGTGCGCGAGCACACCGCGCCTGAACCACAGACCGCCGGACCGCGCGACTACACCGTCAATGAGGATCCCGATGATGATCGGTTCGTCCCCGAGCCACCCCCGCCCCTGCCCAAGCCGCGCGATCGCTTCGACGTCGCGGCCTGGTCGGGCATCATCGGCGGACCAGTCGCCATGGTGCTGAGTTTCGTGCTCGGGTGGGGCACATGGCTCGCCGCAATGGGCTTCGTCGCCTTCACGGCCGGCTTCATCGCGCTCATCGCCCGCTCGGGATCGCCACGGGACGACGGAGACGACGGCGCGGTCGTCTGAGCCGCTGGGCTAGCCGACCTCGGCGACGCGCTTGCGCAACCCCTTCAGGGCCGTGTCCACGATGACGCGTTCGGCCTTGCGCTTGATCATGCCGATCATCGGAATCTTCACGTCGACAGCGAGGCGATAACTCACCTGCGTGCCGTCACCTTCCGGGGTGAGCTCGTAGACCCCGTCCATCCCGGTAAGCAGGTCGCCGGTAATCGACCACCGCATGCCGTCAAGGCCGCGATCCATGAAAACC
>JAYNIC010000295.1:0-1851 GCA_038108715.1 Candidatus Nanopelagicales bacterium
TGGGTTGCGCGCATGGTCATCATGGGCCTCTACAGTCATGGTGACCTGCCGTTCGATCCGTTCATGATCAAGCAGCGAATGCCCTACTGGATGTACGCCCTGGAGGAATTGCGGTGCGACCTCGCCACGTTCCGCGAGACTGAGCGACTCGAGGAGTCCGGGGTCGTCCTGGCCCCCTATGTGCGAATCGGCATCCTCTTCGATCGACTCTTCCGCTTCCCCACCACCGGTGATCGCGTGCGCAACTATGACGGACTCGCGGGGCAGATCGTCTTCGCTTGGCTGCACCGACATGGTGTGATCCGATGGACGGACAACACCTTGAAGGTGGATTGGCGACAGGTCCAGTCGTCCATGAATGAACTGTGTGAGGAGGTGGAGCGGTTGTACCGCGAGGGCATCGATCGTTCCCGCCTCGGGCACTGGCTCGCCGCCTACGGGTTCGTGTCCTCGCTGGTGCCCCCGCACCCCCAGTCGACCTGGGCGCGCGGCGCCCACGCTCTGCCCGAGGATCCCCGCGAGGCGGTCGATGCGGTTCTCCCCGATGAGTTCCCTCTCAACGTCTTCTACGAGTCGCTGCGCAAGGCGCTCACTGACACGGTCGAGTCAACCCGCGGAATCACCGGAGCAGCGGCATGACGCGCCCCGTCGCAGTGATTCTCGGCGCGGGCATGGGCGGGTCCGGCGTCGCACGGTCACTCGCGCCGACTCACGATGTCGTCATTGTGGACCGAGGCGGCGGCAAGGCCATGGCTCTTGCCGAAGCCGTCGGGGGAGTCGCTGCCACGGCGGATCTGCTCGACATTGACTCGGTGACGGGACTGCAAGAGCACCTGGTCGACCGATTCGGGCGAGTCGACGCGGTGATCCACCTGGTGGGTGGATGGCAGGGCTCGCCGTCGGTCGATCTCGATGCGCTCAAGGCGTGGGACGCTATCGCGCCCGGAGTGTTCGGCACGCTGCGCGTCACGTCGGTGGCATTTCGTGACGCGCTACTCGCGAGTGGCGGCACCTACGTGATGGTCTCGAGTACGACCGCCCACCGGCCCACCGCAGGCAACGTCGCCTATGCAACGGCTAAGGCGGCCGCGGAGTCCTGGCTTGGCGGACTTGCCGATTCCTTCGCCGAAACTTCGGCCCGCGCGGTCATCGTGGCGGTCAAGGCCCTGGTGACCGCAGACATGCGCGCGGCCGAGCCCAACCGGAACTTTCCCGGCTACACCGATGTCGATGCGCTCGGTGAGGCGATCAAGGGAATACTCGAGGGTGAGGCCATCGCCAACGGGGCGCGGGTCGACCTGACCAAGGAGTGACGTGAGCCAGACATGGCGCGGATTCGCCAGTGACAACTACGCCGGCATCCACCCTGAGGTGCTGTCGGCGATCGCGGCGGCGAACGACGGCCATGATGTGGCATACGGCGATGATCGCGCGACCGCGCACCTGCGCGAACTGGTGCGCGAGAACTTCGGCCCCGATGCCCAGGTGTTCCCCGTATTCAACGGCACCGGAGCCAATGTCGTCGCGCTGCAGGCGATGACGAGATCTTGGGAGGCCGTCGTCTGCACCGACACGGCCCACATTCATGTGGATGAGGGCGGCGCGCCGGAGAAGGTGGCCGGCCTCAAACTGTGGACAGCTCCGACCGCCGACGGCCTACTGACTGTCGAGGAACTCGATGCGCAGATCTACCGCATGGGTGATGTGCATCGCGCTCAGCCAGCCGCGCTCTCGGTGACGCAGTCGTCGGAGTTGGGGACGGCGTACACCGTGGAGCAGCTGGGGTCGTTGGTACGCCGAGCCCACGAGCACGGGCTGCGCGTCCACGTGGATGGAGCTCGACTCGCCAAT
>JAYNIC010000296.1:0-1807 GCA_038108715.1 Candidatus Nanopelagicales bacterium
GTTCACACGCACCGCGTCCAGTACTACCATGTCTTCAGCAATCGGGTGCGTCGATGGCAACTGATCTTCTCGGTAGCCCCATGCCTTACGCAGATTCGAGAACGTCGTCCAGGCATCTGAGTAGCGCGTTGCGTTGACGTTGGCATGGTGCGACGCCCACTCGGCGAAGGACTCGTTGAGCCACAGGTCGTCCCACCATTTCATGGTGACGAGATCGCCGAACCACATGTGTGCCATTTCGTGCAGGATCGTGTTGGCTCGCTGCTCGTAGGCCGCATCGGTCACCCGGGACCGGAAGACGAGGTCTTCCAGGAAGGTCACGCAGGCGGCATTCTCCATGGCACCGGCATTGAACTCAGGGACGAAGAGTTGGTCGTACTTGCCGAACGGATAGGGGACTCCGAACTCTTCTTCGAAGAAGGCGAACCCCTGCTTGGTCAGACCGAAGATGTCGTCCTCGTCGAGGTATGGCGCCAACGATGCACGGCAGAACACACCGAGGGGGTAGGTGCCGTGCGGCCCGACGTACTCATCGCGAACGACGTGATACGGACCCGCCACAAGCGCCGTGATGTATGTCGACATCCGCGGCGTGGGTGCAAAGTCCCATCGGGCCACGCCCTGGCCGAGCGGCACGGGCTGCGGTGTCGGGGCGTTGCTGACCACCTGCCAGTGATCGGGGGCCGCCACATGGAGGGTGAAGGGCGCCTTGAGATCCGGCTGCTCGAAGCAGGCGTACATGCGCCGCGCATCTGCGGACTCGAACTGGGTGTAGAGGTAAACCTCGTCATCAACCGGGTCGACGAATCGGTGCAGGCCTTCACCGGTGCGCATATAGGCGCAGTCGGCGCGCACGATCAGGACGTTCTCGGCCTCGAGGTCGGTCAGTTGGAGCCGCGCACCATCGAATGCTGTCCCCGGGTCGACTTCACGGCCGTTGAGGTTCGCGCTGATGAGGGCGGGGGCCACGATGTCGATCCAGGTACTGGCCCCCGGCTCGGCGCAACGGAAGGCGACCGTCGTCACGGACCGGAAAGTGTCCGGACCGACCGTCAGGTCGAGGTCGATGTCGTAGCCGTCGACCGTGATGAGGGCGCTGCGCTCGGCAGCCTCTGCGCGGGTCACATTGAGATTCGCTGGCACCTCGCCATCTTCGCAGACCGAGCCAATCGTCAGCACCGGAGAGGTCGTCCCGACGGTCGGTGAGCCCGTCGTGCGGAGGAGTAGATCAACCGCTAGCGTCGCCGCCGTGACTGATCGCATCCCCGTCGACTTCTGGTTCGACCCCCTGTGCCCCTGGGCCTGGCTCACCTCCCGCTGGATCCTCGAAGTCGAGAAGGTCCGGCCGATCGAGGTCCGCTGGCACGTCATGTCCCTGGCAGTGCTCAACGAGGGGCGCGAACTACCCCCGAACTACGCCGCGATGATGGACCGCGCATGGCTACCCGTTCGGGCCATCATTGCCGCGCAGCAGGACTGTGGCGATGAGATCGTCGGCAAGCTCTACACCGAAATCGGCACCCGGATCCATCCCGGTGGCCAGGAGGACTGGCCGGTCGCCGTGAGCGAAGCACTGGACGCCCTCAACCTTCCCCCGTCCTACCTGGAGATGGCGCAGACTGATCGCTTCGACGCCGAACTGCGGGCTAGTCATGCCGAGGGGATCAACCTGGTGGGCACCGATGTCGGGACGCCGATCATTGCTGTCCCCGGTCCGGATGGGGAGCGGGTCGCCATATTCGGCCCGGTCGTGACTCCCGCCCCGCGTGGTGAGGCGGCGGGGCGATTGTGGGATGGCACGTTGCTG
>JAYNIC010000297.1:0-1796 GCA_038108715.1 Candidatus Nanopelagicales bacterium
GACGATGCCATCCGGCGCCCAAGCCGACTCCGCACTCGCCGGCAGGGTCAAGATCATGCCGAGCATCAGCATGAGCTTGCGACCGTACCGATCGCCGAGTGCTCCGAGGTAGAGCACCGACATCGCCAGACCCAGAGTGCAGCCAACCGCGATGAGGTTGATCTCGGTCTGGCCAGCGTCGAGCGCCTTGCCGATATCCGGCAGCGCCACGTTGGCGACGCTTAGGTTGAGGTTGGCGACGACCGCTCCGAGGATGAGGGCGGTGAGGACTATGCCTGCTTTGGCGGGCACGATCTCGCGGGCTTGGGTATCCGGCGTCGACATCCCGACATCGTGCCAGAGCGGGGTGCTAGCGGAGGATGTCTGACCGCATGTCCTTGGCGAGCCGTCGACCGGCCGCCTGCAGAAGTCGGCCGAGCCGAGCGGTCATCGGGACGATCTCCTCCGGCGGACCATTGATGGCCAGGGCTGCGACCGCGATACCGCGTGAGTCCAGCACGGGAGCGGCAACTGAAGAGACACCGGCCATGGCTTCCCCGGTGGCCGTCGCGTGGCCGCGGCGGCGAATGACATCAAGTTCTGCTTGAAAGAGTTTGGGGTCGGTGATCGAGAACTCCGTGGCCCGGGGCAGCCCTGCATCGATCCGACGGCGCGCGAAGTCAGGATCGAACGCGCACAGGGCTTTGCCATGCGCCGTGATGTGACCGGGCATGCGGCGGTTGAAGTCCGGTAGCGCCTTGACGCTGCGCGTGGTCATCAGGCGCTCGAGTACGAGCGTGTCAACACCTGAGGCGACCGAGAGTTGCACCGTCCAGCCCGTCACCTCACGCAATTCCTCCAGCAGGCTGCGCGCACAGCGTCGCAGTTCGGTGCGCGTCACCGCGAGTTGCCCCAGTTCGTAGAGGTGCAGCCCGAGTCGATACTTGCCGGTTCGTGAGTTCTGCTCGCAAATCCCTCGCGAGGTCAACGTGACGAGCAAGCGATGTGCGGTGCTCTTGGCCACGTCGAGACGCCGACTCACCTCGGTGACACCGAGTTCCTCATCTTCGGCAAAGCAGTCGAGGAGGTCCAGGGCCGCGGCCACGGTCTGCAGACCGCCCGACACCGCTCGCTCGCGCACGGCCGCATGCTAGCGCGGTGTTCCGGCTAGGGGAATCGATCACCCACAAAGCGGCCAACGCCGGACACTTCCTAGGTGAAATTCACACCGGGAGACATTGGTCGCATTCCAGTAATCGGAATACGGTCCGGGCCAATCGATGATGCATGGCAATGCGCGTCATCGCCGCAGCCTGGGACATGGGCGGGACAGCATTCGACACCGCAAGAGGCAACTCCACTACGACGTAATGTCCTTGCGGTCAAAGCGCAGGGTCGCCGCGGCCACCATCACGGCGAAGAAGACCACGGCGTAGGCGCCGCCAACCGCCATGTCACTCCAGGCGATTGGGTCACCCAAAGCGGCGGTCCATGCATCGCCGTAGTGGCCCGGCAGCAGCCTCCGCAGATCGCCCAGTGCCTCCAACGCATCAACGATGTTGAGCACGATCACGAGCACGACCGCAGCGCCCACCGCACCGAGCGGCACGTCAGTGAGCACGCTGGCGAGGAAGGCGATGCCGGCCGGGATGAGCAGCATCAGGCCGATGTAGCCGGACACGATCCCCAAGCGCATCCACGAGTCGGTCGCGCTGAACGTGCCACCAAGTGGGCTAGTCAAGGCTGATCCGCCAAACGCCGCCCAGCCGATGAGCAGCGACGCCACGATGAGCACGAGCAGCGTGAGGGCGGTGAGG
>JAYNIC010000298.1:0-1311 GCA_038108715.1 Candidatus Nanopelagicales bacterium
ACTTCGGACGACCGAGGCGACGTGCCTGGCTGGGTTCTCGTCGCAGTCATGACGGCCGGCTTGGTCACAGCGTTGTGGCTCGTGGCCGATGATGCCCTCACCTCGCTCTTCGACCGAGCAATCAATTCGGTGTCCGGTCCGTGAACGACTCCCCATCGGCGCGCAGCGAGAGCGATCGCGGGAGTGCCGTGGTCGAGTTCGCCTTGATCACCCCGGTGGTGCTCGCCGTCGTCCTCGCGGTAGTGCAGGTCATCTTGGCGATGCACGTCCGCGCCACGATGACCTCCGCTGCGGCTGAGGGTGCTCGGGCAGGTGCGTTGGCCGGGAGCAGCGTGGCGACGGCGCAGGCACGCACGCGCGAAATCCTCGATGAGGCTCTGGGCGACACGGGGGTCACCATTGCGGCTGATCGTTCACGCGTCGATGGTCTCCCCGTCGTTCGGGTACGCGTCACGAGCACGCTGCCGTTGGTCGGGCTGTTGGGGCCGACCGCCATGACGGTAGAGGGCCACGCGCTGGAGGAGCGGCCATGACCGATGGGGAACGACGGCGTGTGCGGAGCGACGATGAGGGTGCCGCTGTCATCGAGTTCGTCGTCCTCGTCGTCCTGGTCGTGGTCCCCGTCATGTACGCCGTCATCGCGGTCATGCAGGTGCAGGCCGCCGCGTTCGGCGTGACGCAGGCGGCTCGGGAGGCCGGCCGCGCGTACGTTCAGGCAGAATCCCCGGGGCAGGCGCAGGCATGGGCGAAGGCCGCGGCGGGCATCGCGCTGGCTGATCAGGGAATCGCCAAGACACCGGATGTGCGCATCACCTGTGATCCGAGTTGCCTGACCCCGGGATCGACGGCATCGGTTCGCGTGGCGACGCGCGTGCGGCTGCCGTTCCTGCCGGACTCGCTGGCCGAGTCCACGATGGGGGCTATCCCGGTGAGTGCCGACTTCGTCATCCCGGTTGATGACTATCGGGAGACCCCGTGAGCACCCGCGTTGATGGGCGGCTTGTCGACGGTTTTTCCGGCGAAAACCGTCGACAACTCGCCACTCAACGGAAGCGGTCGGGGGATGAAGGAAGTGCCATCGTGCTCATCCTTGGCCTCATTGTGGTCTGCCTGCTCGCGTTGGCCGTCGTCGTCGACGTCTCCACGGTCTACCTGGCGCGGCGTTCGCTTCAGGCGCAGGCCGATGCCGCGGCGCTTGCCGGTGCCCAGGCCATCGATCTCGACCATTACTACGCCAACGGCGCCAGTGACCAGCTCCGACTCGACCCACCGGCTGTCCGTACAGCCGTCGAGCGGCACGTGCGACGAGAT
>JAYNIC010000298.1:1321-1794 GCA_038108715.1 Candidatus Nanopelagicales bacterium
CCGAGATGCCGGTGACGCGCGACTCACGGCGGTCAGCGTGCGCGGGGATGTGGTCTACGTCGGGATGACCGATCGTGTGCGTCCGCCGTTCTCCGGTTGGCTCACCGCCCAGGGGGCCTACGATCTGCAGGTCGAGGCGGGAGCGACCCTGCGCTATCGCCCCTAGCGAAGGGTTCGTCATGGCCGAGATCATCGCCGCCCCCGTCCGCATTCCCGTCCCAGGTGGCAAGACCATCGACGAGTACGTCGGTCATGTGGCGAGTGGTGACGCTGCGGTGTCTGTCGCGCACATGGTGGCTCCGCCCGGCTGGGATGAACCCGCACAGGCGCCGGAGTTCGATGAGTTCACCGTCGTCCTCAAGGGCAGCATTGAGGTGGATACCCCCGACGGATTGCGCACCGTGACGGCGGGTCAGGCGATCATCACGCGGGCGGGCGAGCGCATCCGCTACGCCACCAGCGAGGGGGCTGAG
>JAYNIC010000299.1:0-1785 GCA_038108715.1 Candidatus Nanopelagicales bacterium
CCACTGTGGTCTCGCCCTCGGCTGGCTCGTTCGCGTAGGACTTCACGGCCTTGCCGTCGATGCTGCTCCACACGTGCTCGGGCAGGATGTAGACGGCGAGCTTCTCCATGATCGGGGTCGGCTTCTTCACCGTCATCACTACGGTGCGCTCGTCGGTGGCCGTCACCGACGTGATGTTGCGGGTGTAGTTGCCGAAGTTCGTCTTCTCATATCGGCCGTCGAGGATGCGGTTGAAGGTGTAGACGACGTCGGCGGAGGTCAGCGGGGTCCCGTCGGACCACAGCAGATCCGGGCGCAGGGTGTAGGTCCACGTCTTGCCGTCGGCGGACTCCTCCCACGACTCGGCCAGGCCGGGACCGGGAGTGAAGTCGGTGGAATTCGGCTGCATGAGGGTCGAGTACTGGATCTGGAAGATCTCGTAGGACTCGGCCAGGATCCCGGTGAAGGGATTGAGTGAATCGACGTCGTTGAGGATGCCGACCGTGAAGACCACCGGATCGGCCGCCTTCGCCGGTTGCGCCATCCCCACAGGGACCAGTGCCACGGCGGCGGCGGCCGCGGCGGCGAGCATTCTGCGGATCACGTGAACTCCCTCTTGGTTGGTGCGCATCTTCGGTTAGTGTCCGAACCGTGCAGCCGCCCATCGCGCGACGCGACGATCAGCTAGACCCCTACGGATGGATGCGGACGGCGAGTGGGCCGGACGCACCCCACCTGGTCGCGGAGCGGCACTACTACGTGAACCGCACCGCAACCCTGGAGCCGATCGTCAAGGAGGTCCTTGCCGAGCTGCGGGCGCGGACCCCCGATACTGAGCGGTCGGTCAGTAGGGTTCTTGGACAGCATCTCTACTACACGGTGACGCCGCCCGGACACGACTTGCCCCAATTGCGCCGCAAAAGTGACGGTGGCCCAGAACAGGGCCTGATCGACCTCGCCGATGCCGGGTCGACGTACGCCGCCTTCGGCGTAGCGGAGCCGAATTCGGACGGCGTCCTACTTGCCTATTCGCTCGATACGACGGGCGCCGAGCGCTACACGCTGCGCTTCCGTGACATGACGACCGGCATGGACCTGCCCGGCGAGTGGCCCGACACCTACTACACCGGTGCCTGGGCTGGTCGCTTCTTCTTCTACACGGTCATCGACGAACTCAACCGGCCGTGCGCGGTGCACCGCATCGATCCTCTGGTCGGTGAGCATGCCGTGGTCCTCACCGAACCGGACCAGCGTTTCGAACTCACGGTCGAGCGCAGCGGTGACTTCATCGTGATTGCGTCACACTCGCGTACGACGAGTGAGTGCTGGGCTATCCCCGCTGCGGACCCCACAGCTGAGCCGATCTCACTTCGGGGCCGCACGGCCGGCATCGAGTACGACGTCGAGTGGGACGTCGACCGCTGGCTCTTCGTGAGCAACGCCGAGCAGACGGAGTTCGCGCTGACCGCACCGGCGAGCGACTCGGCTCCGGCCCTGCATGTTCGCGATGGCCGCATCCACGATGTCGTCGCGCTCGCCGACGCGATCGTCACGTACTCGCGGATAGACGGCGCGGGCGAGGTGCGGATCCTGAACCGCGACGGCACGCTGCGCCATCTGATCGGCCCCCGTTCGGCGGGCGGCGCGATACGACTCGATCTCAACGAGGATCCACGGGCGGCCTTCGTAACCGTGGTGACGGAGTCCTTCACCGAGCCAACGACCTGGTGGGATGTCGATCTCGTCACCGGCGACGCGCGGCAGCGTCACATCACCGAGGTGCCGAACCACTCACCGGATGACTAT
>JAYNIC010000300.1:0-1774 GCA_038108715.1 Candidatus Nanopelagicales bacterium
GTCCAGGACAGCCCGTCGGTGGATGTCGCGAGGTACGTGCCGTGCTCGACTCCATCACCGCCGCGGACGTAGTACAGCCGGTAGTCACCCGCTCCGGCGCGCACCACATTAGGTACGCCGCAGCCGAGGTCACCAAGGAGAACGTCGGGTTGAGCGGTCCAACGGATGAGATCTGGTGACGTCGCGTAACGCAACTGTTTGCCCGAGCACGGTTGGGTGGTGCCGGATCGGTAGGCGTAGTACATCCGGTAGGTGCCATCGGGCATGGCGATGACGGAAGGATCGGCGACCGGTCCAGTCGGCGACACCGCGCCGGGTACAGCGGTCCACGAAGTTCCGTCGGGGGAGGAGTAGACGCCGATGGTGAATCCGGTGGTGAACAGGTAGTACGTCGCGTTCGTCGTGTCGTAGTAAACGTCCGGGGAGACGCTCGCCACGGAGGAAACCGGGCCCGGCTCAAGCGTGAAGTCGGCCGGGCTTGCAGCCCACGCGGCCAGCGATGAGGGGGCGACCAGGCCGATCAGCGCTGTGGCGGCAAGCAAGGCGGTGGCCCTACGCGCGATCATGGAGGCTCCTTCGCTGGTTCACCGGGGTGTGACGGGCGGACAAACCGACTAGCCGCACTGCTCGGCGAGCGCCATGCTCCGCTGGATCCGCTGCGCGGCGCGAGTCAGGGCCGGGATGACGTCGGTCTCCTTCGACCGCGGCGACTGCTCGGGTCCGCGAGCTACCGCGACGGCCCCGAGGAAGCCAGGCGTCACGACCGGGGCGGCAATGCACTTCACTCCGAGGGCGTACTCCTCCTGATCACGGGCGATGGGCAGGCCACGACCGATCTCGCTTTCCAACACGGTGCGGTTGGTGACCGTACGACGGGTCAGGGCATGCAGGGGGTGACGGGCGAGATAGTCCTGGCGTTCTTCGTCTGTCAATGCGCTGAGGATGCATTTGCCCAGGGCGGTGGCATGGGCGGAGTCGTGCATGCCGACCCACAGATCAATGGATGGCGCCTTGACCGAGTCGACGATCTCGACGACGTTTATCTCGCCGTCCACGTAGGCGGCGAGGTACACCGGACTGCGCAGTTCGTCCCGCAGACCGGTCATGGCCGGTCGAGCGCGAACGAGGGTGGCCGCCATTCGGTCCTGGCTGGCCACTTGAAGCAGGGCTGGCCCGATCACGTAACTGCCGTCGTCGAGCCGCTTCAGATATCCCTCGTGGGTCAGGGTCCGCAGCAGGTGGTACGTCGTTGGGAGGGACAGGCCCAGGTCGCGGGCCAACTCCTTGGGGCGCGCACGACCATGTCGCGCGCTGACGGCCTCCACGAGGTGGAGGGCGCGCTGCACGGACTGGATCAGCGTAGGCGCAGATTCGGCCACCGGCACCGTCTCTCACTAGGTAACTCAATCGTAGGTAGGGCACCGCCGAGCAGGAGGGAGTTTGCCCGAATTCCTATCACCATTTGAAATTCGAGGCCTTTTGCTTCCTCATTCACGGGCGGAGACTGGGGGTAGGTCAGGCAAGCACTCGCCCCTGCCCAGAAAGGAGTGCCATGATCAACGACGACACACGGGTGCAGTTCTACAAGGACATGGTGCGGATTCGTACCTACGAGGCTGCCCTCCAGCGTGACTACCACGCTGACAAGACCCCCCAGTGGGACATCGGCGCCGGGCTCATTCCCGGCGAGATGCATCTCTCTGCCGGCCAGGAGCCGGTTGCGGTCGGTCTGTGCGCCAATCTCGAGCAGGGTGACGCGATCACCGGCCCACAC
>JAYNIC010000301.1:0-1740 GCA_038108715.1 Candidatus Nanopelagicales bacterium
AAGACCTCCCCATCGGCGACGACCGCGTCGACGAGAACCGACGGCTGGCCCTTGATCGGCGGGCGAACCGCGGGCGGTGCGTCCTCGGCGGGCTCGAGATAAATGCCCGCCTGCAGCCGAGCCTCGAGGGAGGAGTCGACACTGCCGATGAGTGCACTGCGGGTGAGGAACCACACGCCGATCGCGAGACCGACGACGGAGAGGGCGACGGCAACGGCGACGATCAGGGCGACCGTCGTACGCAGTGACCGCACCGCTACTCCACGCGCGCGACGAAACCGACGCCGCGGACCGTATGCACCAGTCGACTACGTCCACCCACCTCGGTCTTGCGGCGGACGTAGGAGACATAGGTGTCGAGATTGGAGTCCAGTGTGGGTGAGGAAAAACCCCACACCTCTGTCATGAGGTCACCGCGCTCGACGACCGCACCATCCGCGGCAAGGAGGACCTGCAGCAACGCGAACTCGGTCTTGGTCAGGCTCAATTCGTCGCCATCGCGGGTGACTTGGCGTCGCGCGGTGTCGACGCTCAGATCGCCGAGGGTGTAGGTGTCGCTGCCTCCGGCATGGCCGGTACGCCGCAGCAGTGCCCGGACCCGGGCGATGAGTTCGGTGAGGTCGAACGGCTTGGGCAGATAGTCATCGGCTCCGGCATCCAGCCCGGCGACCCGATCGCCCACCTCGCCGCGAGCCGTGAGCACGAGGATCGGCACCGTGGTGCCGTGCGCGCGCAGTCGGCGTGCCACATCAAGCCCATCGATATCGGGCAGACCGAGATCGAGGACGATGAGGTCAATCGTGGCCGCGCCGCGAGCGGGGGTTTGGATCCGCTCCAGTGCGTCAAAGCCCGTCGGCACTGTCTCGACGTCGTAGCCCTCGAAGGAGAGCACGCGCTCAAGGACCTGCCGCAGGGACGGATCGTCGTCGACGACGAGGATGGCCATATCTCTACCGTAGGACATCGGGGTTCTCGTTTCGGACATCAAGCGGCCCCCGGACCTCACTCCATTCTGGAGATCCGGGGGCCGAAGCTCGAAGTAGTCGGGATCTGCGCGCCCTACCGCACACGGCTACCACGAGCAGCTGAGGGAGACCCTAGCGCGACTCAGCGCCGACGCGGTGACGGCGTCACCGGTCGGTCGCCTCCGCCGGATTGGATCATCAGTCGGTAGACCGCGCGCTGGATATCGTCGCGCAATTCAATGGATTCGGAGTAGGTCAGATCGCCATCGAACACCGCCGCGGCGACCGGGCGGGCCAGCCAGTTGTACAGGCCGTCGCGCAGGTCATCGGCGCCATCGCCGGCGATGCGGGTGAGGGTTTGTCCCCGGGAGAGCCGACCGAGGACCTCGTCTTCGGTCAGACCGGAGGACTCACCCACGAAATTCCAGAAGGCACTCACGGTCTTGCGCTCGGCTCGCTTGGACAGATCCTTGGGATCGACCCACACCGGCAGCAGCGCACTGGTGACGTAGTTCTCCTGGGACTCCGAGAAGATCCCCTCCTCGACCGCCTGGGACAAGATGGCCGCGATCCGGGCGTGGGCCCGCTCGCGCAGCTTGTCGTCGTCGGCCTGGGCGGGCGTGACCACCAGGACCGAGCCGAAGAGCGCGAGCACCATCGACACCAAGGCGACCACGAGGGCCGGGCGACGGGCTGCGGTGCTCATGTGTCGAGTGTGGCTTGGCCGAGGGGTTGATCGCCTGGGGCGGGGCTGGGAATGGACGGGGAAGCAAGG
>JAYNIC010000302.1:0-1688 GCA_038108715.1 Candidatus Nanopelagicales bacterium
GCCTGGGTGTCGCCACCTTCGACCTGGACTACGGATACTCCTGCATGGGCTACGAGGCCTCTGGCGGGTGGGGTGCCGCCCTTGCGCGCGCCACGGCCACAGACGGCGAAGTCTTCGTCCTCACCGGCGACGGCGCCTACATGATGATGAACTCCGAGATCTTCTCGGCGACGCTGAGCGGTGCGAAGATGACGCTGGTCATCCTCGACAACGAGGGCTTCGCGATCATCGAGCGACTGCAGGTCAATCAGGGTGGCGCCTCGTACAACAACATGTTGCGCGACTGCACGGGCGATACCGGCGTCCGCGTCGACTATGCCGCACATGCGGCATCCATGGGTGCACACGCAACGAACGTCTCAACCCCGGACGAACTCAGCGCCGCGCTCCTCGATGCCCGAACCCGCGCTGAGACGTGCGTCATCGTGGTCAAGGCGCGCGAGTCCGACTGGACGGAGAGCGGTGCCTTCTGGCAGGTCGGCGTACCCGAGGTAAGCCAGCGCGAGGGCGTCGTTGCGGCTCGCGCCCGACTCGATGAGGGACTGAAGACTCAGCGTCGCGGCGTCTAGCGGTGGCCGAGAGGCTGCCGCCTACGACCGCACCGACTCCGACGGCACGGGCCCCTGTGCCGTCACGGATGGCTTTGACGTCCGCGAGGCCCGCAGGAACAGCGTCATCACAACAGCGACGTAGGACACCCACGCGATGACCTGCAGCCATGAAGGTGTCGATGACCAGTTGACGAAGCCGCGCATCAACTCGCCGTACCAGGAGTCCATGGGGATTGCCGCGGATAGGTCGAACGCCTTGGCATCGTCACCCGGGAGCAGTCCGACTTCTTGGAATTCATGCACCGCATAGGACAGCACACCGGCGGCGATAATGATGAGAACGACCCCGGTCCACTTGAAGAAGGCACCGAGGTTGATCCGCAGGGCACCGCGATAGAACAGGTAGCCGAGCACGACGGCCGTGGCTAGACCAAGCAAGCCACCCAGCACAGCCATTGCTCCTTCACCGGTGGCTCGCGCGGTCGTCCACAGGAAGAGCGCGGTCTCCAGGCCTTCGCGCACGACGGCCAAGAAGGCCACGAGTCCGATGGCGACGACACCCATGGCGACCGCCTCATCGAGCTTGTCGTGGAGTTCGCCCTTGATGCCGCGGGCCGCCTTCTTCATCCAGAAGACCATCCACGTCACGAAGACGACGGCGACGACCGAGGCCACGCCCGCGAAGATCTCGCCGGCCCGCTCCGACATGGACTCCGAGGTCACGGACAGTCCGACGGCGAAGACGACGGAGAGGATGACTGCCCCGGCGACCCCCACCCAGACCCAGCGCAGGTGCTCTCGGCGGCCGGTCTTGACGAGATAGGCCACCAGGATGCTCACGATGAGGGCAGCTTCAATGCCTTCGCGCAGGCCGATGAGGTAGTTCGCAAACATAGAGACAAGGTAAGGCTTACCTAACCAAAGGTCAAATCGGCAGGGTGACCGTCTTCCCCGTGCGGGCACTCTCGGCAGCCGCCGCAGCCAGGACTACCGGGGCCCGGCCATCAGCCAGTGACACCGGCGACGGGCCACCATCGAGCACATAGTCGGTGAAGTAGCGCCACTGGTCGCGGTAGGCCACCCCGTATCGCTCGATGAAGAAGTTCGGCAGCACCGGCTTGTGCGTCTCATCGGCGA
>JAYNIC010000303.1:0-1680 GCA_038108715.1 Candidatus Nanopelagicales bacterium
GGACGGCACCATTCCGGGCGGTGGGGGTTCGGGGTAGAGGCAGCGATAGCAGGGGCCGTGCTCTGACCAAAAGACGCTGGCCTGCCCATCGAATCGGTAAATGGAGCCCCAGACATAGGGCTTGCCGAGAAGCACACAAGCGTCGTTGACGAGGTAGCGCGTCGCAAAGTTATCCGTGCCGTCGACGATGAGGTCATACTGCGCGAACAGGTCCATGACGTTGGAGGAGTCGAGGCGCTCCTCGTGCAAGATGACATCGACGTACGGGTTGATCTCCTTGACCGAGTCCCGTGCACTCTCGGCCTTGGATCGCCCAATGTCGCTTTGGCCGTGGATGATCTGGCGCTGCAGATTGGACTCGTCGACGACGTCGAACTCGACGATGCCCAGGGTGCCTACACCGGCCGCGGCCAGGTACATGAGCGCCGGGCTACCGAGCCCCCCGGCACCGACGCACAACACCTTCGCTTTCTTCAGTCGCTTCTGACCGGTCATCCCGACGTCGGGGATGATCAGGTGGCGGCTGTAGCGCCGGACCTCATCGACGCTGAGGGCGTCGGCGGGCTCGACGATCGGCGGCAGGGACATCAGTGCTCCTCGTGTGTAGTCGGCTGACGGGTCCAACACCGCCGTGGCCGGGTCTCATCCCATCACCTGCAGGCCGATCGGGCATCACCGGGCTAGCGGCGCACAGTGGAGCGGGGGGACCCACCCACCGGCGGACCCTCGGGCCGTACGGGCAGCCGGGCCGACGTGACCGCCCTGCGGATGATCTCGGCCAGATCCTCGTATTCCTCGCTTCGCGCCGCTGTCGAGCGGTAAGCCAGCACCATCGTCCGACCCGGTGCCGGCTCGGCGAAGCGGCCCACTTCCACCGAGGTACGACGTACCTCCACCGGGACGGCCGAGTCCGGGAGAAGGGTGACTCCGAGACCGGCGTCCACGAGTTGCACAACGGTGGACAGGGACGTCGCCCGTGTCGCCTGGGCGTCGATCTGCGAAAGACCGGCCGCCACGGTGACCGCAAGCGCCTGATCACGAAGGCAGTGTCCTTCATCGAGGAGCAGGATCGGCAACTCGTCGAGGTCTTCAACCGCAAGACCCTCTCGCCCGCCAAGCGGGTGCGTCGCGGGCACCGCGAGGACGAAGTCCTCCGAATACAGCGGAATTTCCACCACAGTGGGGTCGCCGATCGGCCCAGCGACGATGGCGACATCGAGTTCGCCCGCGCGCAGTGCCGCAAGCAGTCGAGCGGTCTGGTCTTCACGGATCACCGGATCCAGATCGGGCGCCTCCTTGCGCAGTGCACGGAGCAAAGACGGCAACAGATAGGGGCCGACCGTCGGGATGATGCCGATGGAGCGCGGACCAGCAAGCCACGCCCGCTCCGACGCGACGGCGTCGGTGATGGCCTCGGCCGCCTCCACCGCGCGCTTCGCCATCGGCACCAGTCGCTCACCGGCGGCGGTCACCAGGAAGGTTCGCGCATTTCGTTCAATCAGTTGAACGCCGAGGATCTCCTCCAGAGAGGACAGCGCCTGCGACAAAGTCGGTTGAGCGACGCCAAGCGAGCGTGCCGCATCACCGAAGTGCCGGTGTTCGACCAGGGCAAGGAAGGCGCGTAAGTGCGCGAGGGTCGGCGTGGCCGAGTTGCGGCTATCCGTGCGCGCCATGCCGTGA
>JAYNIC010000304.1:0-1649 GCA_038108715.1 Candidatus Nanopelagicales bacterium
GGCTGCTTTTGCCCACTTGGCCCACATCCACGAGGGGCTCCTAGCGCAGTACCCGGGCGCCGCGATCATGTCCGCCGGCATGTCCGGGGACCTTGCGGAGGCGGTGGCCGCAGGCGCGACACACCTTCGCGTGGGGAGCGCGATCCTCGGGGAGCGGCCACCACTCGGATAACTTAGGCACACGGTCTGCGGCTCACGCGGGCCGTCACGAAGGGGAGAGCCATGGCGGGCGCAATGCGCAAGATGGCGGTCTACCTCGGCCTCGTCGAAGACGACCGGGACGACGTAGACGGCTACTTCGACGAAGAAGAGGAGTGGGAGTACGAGGAGCCGGCCCCCACACGCCGCTCGAGCCGTACGTCGAGCCGCAGCAGCGAGCGTTCCTCGCGGACCAGTTCCTATGACCAGCCCGAGCGCGTTGATCGCGCCGAGCCCCGCACCGTCACGGTGGTCGATCCACGCGAACCACGTCGCCTCTACCGCGACGAGCCGTCCAACGTCTCGGCGATGCCGGGCGTCTCCCGCGGCCGAGAGTACGAGCCCGAGCCAGCGCCGGTTGATCTGAACCGGATTACGACCATCCACCCGCACACCTACAACGACGCGCGTCGCATCGGTGAAGAATTCCGCCAGGGCATCCCGGTGATCATGAACCTCACCGAGATGGACGACGGGGATGCCAAGCGCATCGTCGACTTTGCGGCCGGCCTCGTGTTCGGCCTGCACGGCACCATCGAGCGGGTGACCAACAAGGTGTTCCTCCTTTCGCCAGCCAACGTCGAGGTTGGTGCGGAGGCACGCGCTCAACTCGCACAGACCGGCTTTTTCAACCAGAGTTGAGACGCGTTCCTCGCGTGCTAGACGTCAGAAGGAGGCAGGTCCGTGGCGGTGGTCGGCCAAGTAATCGCCGCGGTCCTGTGGCTCTACTGGCTGATCCTCATCGGTCGCCTTGTCTTCGACTTCGTTCAGATCTTCGCTCGCTCGTGGGCCCCGCGCGGCATCCTGCTTGTACTGGCGGAGTTCATTTACACCCTCACCGATCCGCCGCTGAAGTTGCTGCGGCGAATCATTCCGCCACTTCGATTGGGCGGCGTTCAGTTCGACCTTGCCTTCCTCATCCTCATCATCGCCGTACAGATCCTCATCAACATCGCCCTTGCCTTCTGATCAGCACAGTCGAATACCGCAACAACCTCTAGGAGCCGACATGTCACTCACCCCGCAGGACGTGCACACCAAGCAGTTCAGCACCGTCAAGATGCGCACGGGCTACGACATGGACGAGGTCGATGCCTTCCTTGACGAGATCGAGGCGACGCTGGGCGAGTTGATCGCAGAGAACGGCGACCTCAAGGCTCGACTGGCGCAGGAGGGTTCCAAGACGGCTCCGGCCGCCACGAACGTCGAGGCTCAGCGCATGCTCGCCGACGCCGAGTTGGCGAAAAAGGCCGCCGACGCGGCAAAGGCCGACGCCGATCGCAAGTTGGCCGAGGTCGCCAAGAAGGAGGCCGACGCCAAGGCCGCGCTGGAGCGCTCGCAGGCGAAGTTGTCCGAGGCCGAGGCCAAGGAGAAGGCGGCTGACACCAAGCTCATCGAGGCGCGACGGACCGCGACGGCGACCCAGGCTCCGGCCCGCCCCGGTACTCCGG
>JAYNIC010000305.1:0-1247 GCA_038108715.1 Candidatus Nanopelagicales bacterium
AATTGGTTGGTCACGGCTTCAGGTGCGGCGCCATGGATCGCAGCCAGGTGCCCACCGAGTACTACTGCCTGCGGGTTTAGGACATGAAGCAGGTTCACCAGCCCAACTCCCAGCCAGGTAGAGACCTCATTCACCGCACGCAGCGCAGCGGGATCTCCCGCGCGCGCCGCTTCCAGGACATCGAGCGCGGTGACTCCATCGAGCCCGCAACCCGCTGCCGAGTCGACCAGGGCTTCAACACCCACCTCGGTCTCCCAGCAGCCCACAGCGCCGCAGCGACAGGGCCGACCAGAGGGATTGACGCGCACGTGCCCGACCTCACCGCCGTAGCCGCCCGCACCGACGAGCGGATGGCCATCGATGATGACCCCGCCACCGATACCGACGTCCCCGGCCAGGAAGATTAGCGAATCGACCGCTTGCGCCGCACCGCGCAGATGTTCGGCAAGCGCACCGAGGTCGGCGTCGTTACGGACCTGAACTCCGCGTGCGCCCCCTCCGAGCGCGTCGCCAAGGAGCCGAGCGAACGGAACATCGATCCAGCCGAGATTCGGAGCCTGGCGCACCAGGCCATCCTCCGCACGCACGATGCCCGGCACTCCGACGCCGGTTCCGATCCACGCAGCACCACTCGGGGCAGCCGACAAGATTTCCCGCCCGACGTCAGCAACCTCACGCACGATGCGGCCCGGATCACCGAGCGCATCGACATGCCGGTGCTCCATGCGGGTGAAGACTTCTCCGCCAAGTCCGACCAGAGCCCCGACCGTTCGATCTACGCGTACATCGAGTGCAAGGGCCACGGCCGACGATGACACCGGTTCAACAACGAGGGACGGTCGGCCAACCCCACGCACGACCCCGGCACCTTCGATGACAAGGCCCAGGTCGACCAACTCGGTGACGAGGCCGCCCACCGTGCTGCGGTTGAGCCCGGAGGTTGAGCCGATCTCCGACCGTGACAGCGGCCCACGCCGGTGCAGTAGGCGAAGGACAAGGGACAGATTGGCACGACGTACTTCGTCTTGCGTTGCCCCCGCGAGGGATGGAGTCACCGACGTCAGCGCCCCGTGGAAGCGGCACGCCTGCGCGAGATGGCATCAACGCTCGCGGCGACAAGGAGGACCAGGCCGGTGACCACAAACTGGATACCGGACTGCTGGGTGATGAGTGGCAGACCATTAGCGATGACGGCGATGACCAGGCCGCCAATGACGGCGTCGCGCACCTTGCCGCGACCGCCGAAG
>JAYNIC010000305.1:1257-1569 GCA_038108715.1 Candidatus Nanopelagicales bacterium
CGTCGGCGAAACGGAGTTGTCGCGGGAGGCCAGGAGTACGCCGGCGACCGCCGCAAGGGTCGAACAGAAGATAAAGCAGGTGATCATCAGGCCCTTGACATTGATACCGGCACGACGGGCCGCCTCACGATTGCCACCCACGGCGTAGACGTGACGACCAAATCCAGTGCGCTGCAGGATGAACGTGAGGATGACCAGCAAAGCAAGGATGACGACAACAACCCAGGGAACGCCCTGAATGACGACGTTGGCCGTCGCGAGCTGACGTTCTTGGTTGAGGAGGTAGGTCGCCACGACGACCAACACTGCAAG
>JAYNIC010000306.1:0-1522 GCA_038108715.1 Candidatus Nanopelagicales bacterium
TCCCCTTCCGATCGCCGAGCTCCGTTGTAGGGTGCGGGCGCCTAGGATCTGGGGGTCATGGTGCGCGCTCTCTTTCTTGCCGTTCTCTTCGCGATCACGTCCTGCGTCACGGCGCGTCAGGTCGAGCCGACCACCGTCGCGATTCAAAACGCGGACTCAGCCTGGCGCGATGCACTGCGCGCCGTCGTTGATGCCGGCTTCACGGTCGCCACCAAGGACCGCGAGGCCGGGATCATCCAGACCGAGTGGCGCGACATCCGAGACGCCAACTCCCGCGCCACGACCGCCGCACTGATCGGCAACGTGCGCAGGGAGATCCGATTCATCATCTCGATCGACGGAACCCGCGCGACGGTGCGGCCAGAGACGCAGGTCTGCACGCCTCAGGGCGGGTGCACACAGGGGAACCACCTCACCCCGCAGGACGAGGCCCTGGCTAGCCGGATCATCGGCAGGATCGGGGCAGCGCCGCAGGCCACCCAGCCGGTCGAAGAGATGCCGGACGACTAGCGCCCGGGGCTACGTCCCGAAGTCGAACAACTCCAAGAACCCGTAATTGATATAGACGGTGCGGCCGCCCGTCACGGTTTCGATGCTTCCTTGCAGTTGGAGCGTGCCGTTCGCGCTCGGCAGGATCACGCCGTCGATCTCGTAGTAGTACCAGCGATCATCAGAGCCGCCCATCGAGGGCTGGTCCGTCGTCGACGTTGGCGACGTGGTGCCGCTGCCGTTGTGCACCTGGAACTCCGAACTGGCCCCGTTGGCGGCCGAGGTCGGGCTGCGGCCGTTGTACGCGATCAAGCCGTCGCTGACGGTCGGGTGGGTAAGCGTCCACTGAAGAGCAACGCTGCTCACCTCGCCCTTTGCCGCGAACCGGAATCGAAAGTGGTAGAGGTGTCCGCTGGTGAGGCTCGCCGACATGCCGGACACGTCGGACGGTGTGGTCGAGGTCGTGGAGAACGAAGCGCTCTGCCGCGCGTAGGTTACGGTTGGCGCGTCGCCGCCAGCGCCCCCACCCGCAGCCGCCCAACTCCCATCGGCGCGCAGGAAGTTGGTGGTGCCTCCCCCGCTGGCAGAGACGACGCCCGCGCGGGTGCTGTTGAACGTCGGAGGTCCGCGCACCGGCATCAGTGGCTCCGCTTCACGATGTTGCAGAGACTTGCCGAGGTGATCGATCCGACCTGGCCGGCCGCCGCGTTGGTCTTGGCGAGGATTCGCACCGCACACCAGCCGCTCGCCAGCGCAAAGAATCCCTCACCGGCAAGGAACGAGGTGGACGTAGTGGTCAGCGAGGCGGAGTCGGTGGACTCGTAGATCACGTCCCCCGTCCTCGTGCTGAGCGTCTGATATCGAAGGCTCAGCGTCACACCAACCCCCGCGTCGATCTTCGCGCGGAAGTAGAGATAGAGCTTCCCATAGGGGGCGATCGCCGGGGTCGGGAGCGTCGCGTGGGGCCTGTTCCAGAAAACCCACGGCGGGATGGAAACCCACTCCGTCTCGATGTTGTCGAGCAACCCGGTGC